>JBBWWE010000027.1:0-23792 GCA_050256595.1 Planctomycetota bacterium | reverse complement strand
TTGCAGTCACCCTCGATAGGAGCGCCGGAGCGGATGTGCAGGGTTGGTCCTTTGGAGCCTGCAATGACACGGCTTCTTTGGTTTGTACCGATGCTGTCGATGGTTCGACCACAGCAACTGTGAATCAAGGTGGTCCTCCTGGTTTCAATCAGATTGGTCTCTTTGACGAAGGGTTCACTGTTGGTGTCGTGATTTGCTTTACAGGCTGCGCGATTCTGCCCCCAGGTACCGGATACGAGTTGAATATTGCGACCTATGATGGAATCGCCGAGGGAGCGACCTCCGTCGATTTTTGCGACACGCTTGGTTCTCCTCCAGTAGTGACCGTCATGGTGGTGAATGGTGCTTCGATCCCTCCGGCCCAGAACTCTGGTGCCGTGGATGTGGTGGGCGTGCCGGATCCCGAGTTCTCCTACCATGCCGGAGATGCCTCCGGGAACTACAATCCCGATGACGGCAACGCCAGCGTATCCGTGAGTATCGATATCTCGGAGACTGACAACAGTGGTCTCGGGGCGCCATTTCCCAATGAAACTCAGGGATTCTCGATGGGACTGGCCAATGGTTCTGAGGTTTTCCCGACGGCCGTGAACCTGTCGTTGCCCTTTACACCAGACTTTGCCGAGGACAATCTTTTCACCAATGGCTGGACCATCGGAGTGGTCTACGCTTTCACCGGTGGAAGTACATTGCCCTTCCCCCAACAGACCACCGTCATCATCGCTGATTACGACACGGGTGGCAGCATGGCTGGCGATCCAGACGGCGCTACCGTGGCGCTGACCTGGGATGACGGTCTTGGAAGTCCACCGGTGGCCAACGTGGTTGTGGTCGATGGTGGGTCCTCGCAGGCGCTCTTTAACGATGGCAGTATCACTTTGAATGCGGTGGTGACCATCGATTTTATCCGTGGTGATGTCAATGCGGATGAAAAAGTGAACATCGCAGATGGCATCTGGATCATCTATGAACTGTTCCTCGGGGGGCCGGTGAGTACCTGTCCCATCTCTCGAGATGTCAACGGCGATGGAAATGTCGATACCGGAGATGCGGTGTATCTTTTCAATTACCGCTTCCTCGACGGTCCAGATCCGACAGCTCCGTTCCCGGACTGTGGACAGGAGACCGATCAAACTCCGGAAGACTGTGGTACTTCCTTCTGCGGATGATGGGATTGTGAATTACCCGACCGGCCGAACGGCCTGCCAGGTGATTATTTGACCGTATCGTAGAATCAGGCGAGGTCGTTCTGGGATCTGTTGCCAGATCGGCCTCGTTCTTTACTTGCTGCTGTGGACTTGTATTTGTTTCTTTGGAAGGTATCGATTTCCAGATATCCGCGCTTATGGCGGATACCGACTGCAGGGACTCTGCTCTCCAACGACAAGAGTCGGAACCGATGTGGAATCGTTTCCGTCGATGTGCTGGAGAGGCTCCTCCATGAGGGAGGGTGGCTTCGACGAGAGCCGATGGGTTGAATCCTGTACAAAGTAGTATTCATCGGACCTTCTCTGTTAGTCGTTAACGGCAGGAAAGTCACTGCAAGTACTATCGTTCATCCTCTTGAGAAGATAATGTGAGGGGATCGGCGAATTACGTTCGTCGGCACTTTTCAACCGCCCGCGGTGCGAAAAGGAGTTTGGGTTTGCGTATCTGTCATATTTGTAAAGACTTATGGATTTTGGTGCTGGTTCTTGCTCTGGCCTCTTCAACACCTGTATTGGCGCAGCAATCGCTCCAGGTGACTGGCCAGGGGCAGTCCGTATCGGGCTTTGGAAGTGCCGCTTTCGGGGTCAGCGTCGATGCCACGGTGGATATCCAGGGGTTCGTCCTGGCGCTCGGTTCCGATGCGGGTCTTGTCGCCATCGAGAACCTGGGAATCAGTGGCACCAGCACCGAGGCAGCGGGTGCTGAACTGGTGGTTGCTGAGATCTTCAACGATGGATTCACCCTGGGGGTGGTCCTCGATG
Source organism: Planctomycetota bacterium (assembly GCA_050256595.1). Lineage (GTDB taxonomy): Bacteria > Planctomycetota > UBA8108 > UBA1146 > UBA1146 > UBA1146. Next base: position 21,822 of record JBBWWE010000027.1, on the reverse strand, counting down.
CGGAATCACCCTTCGATGGCCAGGTCATTTCGGCAGGAGTTGATATACCGCTGGCCATTTTTGAGGCCAGATCTGTGGTGGCACTTCCCGAAGGATCTTCAGAAACCACCGGATTTGAGTTCGTCGATGAGATTCTCAACGACCCGCTCATGTCGAACATCCTGGTTCAAGGGGGCCTCTCCGTTGGGGTCAATGAAGGGTTGGATCTGGTGGACGCTCCGGCAGCACTGACGATCCTTCCGCCACCGCCGGCAACCTTGACGATTGAGAATGTATCGACGGGCGAATTCTCGGAGGCGTGTGCCCGGATCTTGCTGGACAACTCTGACGGCGGAGCCCAGGGCTTTGTTCTCTCCATCTCCCAGGATGAAACTGTGCTGGATTTGCTCGGAATCGACATCGACGGAACCATCACCGAGCAGGTCGGGGCTGAATTCGTGGCTGTCAATACCGAAGCTAGCGGCGGGACCATCGGTGTTGTTCTCGATTTCACGGCACCGTTCGATGGACACGAGATCGAGCCGGGTGAGGGACACCACATTGCCAACTACTGCTACCTCGTACTCAATCCAGTGATTGTTACCGACGAGGAACCTCTCCCGGATCCAGTTGTGACGGATCTGAACTTTGTCGACGGCGTCTTCGGAGATCCGCCTCTGTCGAATCTGGTGGTGATCGGGGGATTGTCCATCGATCCGATTCTCGTCGATGGTCAGGTCACCATCGATCCCATCGTGGTTCCTGCGGAGAACACGGTGTTTTATGCAGATGCTCTTTTCGATACGACTGTCGGCAATTACCCGATCCCGGGTGCCACCGGGCGACTGCACATCAGTTACGAGGAGCCTGACGGCAACATCCAGGGATTCACCTTGACCCTCTGCTACGATTGCTTTCTCACCATCGATCCCGGCTCCTGGGATTTCGAGGGTTCGATCGTCGAAGAGGTTGGAGTGGAGTACCTGGCGGTGCAGGTCGATGACGAGCCCGCGGACGGCGATGGATGCGAACTGGTGGTGGGAATCCTGCTCGATGCTCTACCTCCCTTCGAAGGCCAAACTCTTCCCCAGACTGATTTCCCGCTATTGATCGGTGGACTCGATGTCACCATCGATCTGGATGCTCCGTGTGAGACTCCTCTCGCCATCGATTTCTGTGACGGGATCAACGGAATCGGATCGGTACCGCTTTACAACAATGTCGTTATCGATTTCCAGTCCGTTCAGAATTTCGAACGTCACGGCACGGTGATCACCGTCGTGCCGATCGAGATCTTCCAGAGGGGTGATTGCAACAGCGATGACAAGGTCGATCTGGCTGATATTGCGACTGCTATTGCAACCCAGTTCATGGGTTACGAGATCGACTGCGCCGATGCTTGTGATTTCAATGACGATGGTTTCATAAACCTTGCGGACCCGGTCTTTGGACTCAATTATCTGTTCACATTCGGGGCTGTACCGCCGCCTCCTGGAGCGTACGATGACGGTCCGGATCCGACGGAGGATTCGCTTCCTGTCTGCGAGAGCGACGACACCATTTGCTAGTGGCTTGAATTGTTCGTGTCTCTGGTGGACCGGAAATCTCATCCTATCGGCCTTCGAGTCGTTGCTGGAGAGATCCTTATCCGGTGTGCACGAGGATAGACATGGGTCTGAGGAATCTGGCCCCGAGGAAAGAAGGAACCTGCTCATGACCAAATTTTTTGTTTTTCTTTCAATTGTGGTTTGTCTTGCTGGAGGTACTCGTGTGCTGGCGCAGGATTATCCGCTTTACATCACGAGTCCGACGACCGCTGGTCTCGGTGGGACTCTGGATCAATCTACGAACCTGGATAACAACGGTGAAGTAGTTCAAGGGTGGTCATTCGGTGTATGCCACGATGTTACCTTGATGACGCTCACAGCTGTCGTCGATGGTTCGACGACCGAGACCGTGAACAACGGGTCGACGCCCGACTTCAATGTAGTGAACCTGCTTGCAGACGGCTACACGGTCGGTGTCGTGATTTCCTTCACCGGCCAGGCTTCTCTGCCACCAGGGACCGGTTATGAGTTGAACGTGGCGACATACAGTGCCGATGCTGAGGGTATGGCAACCTCGGCCTTCTGCGATACGCTCGGAGCTCCTCTCGTGGAGACGTTGTTGGTGGTCAATGGAAACGGCGTTGTGCCCGATCAAACCGATGCGACCGTCGATATTCTCGGAGTCCCCGGACCAGAGTACACCTTTACGGCTTCCTCCCAGACCGCATCCTATGACGGGAACACTGGTGTCGGTTCCTTCAACGTGGGAATTGATATTTCTGAGGTGGACAACTCTGCTGGTGGGGCCCCGTTCCCCAACGAAACCCAGGGTTTCTCGATGGGCCTGGCCAGTGACAGTAGCCTCATCGAGGCCACAGCAGTGACCTCGACCCTTCCCTTCTCACCTGATTTTGAAGCCGCGACGCTGCTTGCTGATGGCTGGACCATCGGTGTGGTCTACAGTTTCACGGGTCAAAACACCCTGTCATTCCCGACCCCGCTCGAGGTGCTCAACGTCGATTATGAGACCAATGCGGGAACTCTCGCGGGCACTACCGATGCTACGGCGACCTCCTTGAGCTGGGTGAATACTCTCGGTGCACCTCCAGTGGATAATGTGGTCGTTGTGGGCGGTGCCTCGCTGAGTCCGTCTTTCGAGGACGGGACCATCACCCTCGAGCCTCTGACCGTGCCGGATCCCGAGTACACCTTTAGCGCACCGGACCAATCCGAGAACTACGATGGCAACTCGGGAGATACCTGCTTCTCGGTGGGGATCACCCTCTCCGAAGTGGACAATTCAGCTCTGGGAGCGGATTTCCCCAACGATACCCAGGGTTTCTCGATGGGACTGGCCAACGACTCCGGTGTCATGGAACCCCAGGCAGTCAACGTGACTCTTCCCTTTGAACCTGACTTCGCTGCGGGGGGCATATTCCCCGGTGGGTGGACTCTCGGAGTGGTCTACAGCTTCACCGGGGGCAACACGTTGGCCTTCCCCGAACCTCTCGAGGTTCTCAGTGTCGATTACTGCACTGTTGCGGATGGGTTGGCCGGAGCGACAGGTCCCACCGTCACCGCTCTGAGTTGGGTCGGCACGCTGGGTGATCCTCCTGTCGATAACGTTGTCGTGGTGGAGGGGAACTCTCTCTCCCCGAATATTGAAGACGGCTCCATTACCCTCAATCCCGTGTTCGATCTGCCGTTCGTCCGGGGTAACTGTAACGGAGACAGTAGCGTGAACATCGCTGACGGGATCTGGATCCTCAACGAGTTGTTCCAGGATGGACCCAGTGGTACCTGTGCCGCGGCATGTGATATCAATGGCGATGATCTGTACGATATGGCAGATGCAATCTATGTGATCTACTATCGGCTCCCCGATGGACCCGAGCCGGTGGCTCCTTTCCCGGATTGCGGCGCAGTAGCCGGAGTCGACTGCGAGGCGACTTCTTACTGTCCATGAGGCCCTGTGAAGATCGCTGAGAGAAAGTCACTCTGCTGGATGTGAACTTCTTCAGGGCCCGGAGCGTAAAACGCTCCGGGCCCTTTTTTCATCGACACTCACGTGTCGGTTTTTGCCGGGCAAAACTGAGTTTCCTTCCTCATCGGACTCAGCGGTAGCGACCGTTTGTGTCTGATCCGGCATCTGTTGCCGAGGTTCGGCAGCAGTTGCCGGATATCCCTGTCGTTCGGTTCTTATCGCTTGGTCACAGCCGGGGTTCTAGACCGGGGGGTCTATTAACAAACACTATTGTCTATAGACAGGATTGACAATAGGTGATAACTTCGACTCTTCCAGTACACGGAGTCCCGACACGACTCCTCATACCCACCGGGCCTCAGTTCGGCAGGTATTCCTTTTCCTGAGCTACATAACTGACTTTTTCCGTCGGCCGATCCCCAGATCCAGTCCCACCCCTGGGCTGTTTCCAGTGCGGCTGACATGTAGTGAACAACATTTTGTTAACTTTTTTTGCCCTGGTCGGAGTTCCTCCGAAAGATCAGGAAACGGTGAGAAAGGCCACCCTGATCGAGACGAGACTTCGACGTGTCCCCCCCTGGAGACGAGGAGAGTAGTGATGAACCGCCCTCTTTCGCGCCTTCATAGCGCACTGCTCGCGGTAATCTTTGCCGCGGTCGGAACCCATGCTTTTGCCCAGAATTCGCTCACCATCACTGATGGTGAGACAGCTGGACTAGCGTCTGAGACCCTGGCTGTCCTGATGGACGCCGACAATCCGGTAGAAGGGTACGTACTCGCGATCACCTTTGATGATGCATTGCTGGACGTCAGCGACGTCGTGGTGGGTGCAGCCGCAGTTGCCGCCTCTGCGGAACTGGTCGTTGCGGAGACTCTCTCCGGTGGTTTCACCCTCGGAGTTGTCATCGATGCTACGGCACCGTTCGACGGTCAGGAGATTCCTGCAGGTACCGGTCAAGAGATCGCTATCTTCACGATGACCCCTGAGACTCTGGTGAGCGTGGATACACCGACTGCGATCGAGTTCACAGATGGCGTGCTGAACAATCCGCCTCTTTCGAACATCCTCGTGCAAAATGGTCAGAGCATCGGTGCTGCCAATGGCCTGGGTCTCAATAATGGCACCCTGACCCTGCTACCACCTCCGCCCGACAGCATGAGGATTGAGTCCACTTCGTTCGACTCCGATGAAAGTGGTGCAGCCCGCATCTTGCTTTCTAACTCCAGTGGACCGGTTCAGGGTTTCGTGGTCGTGGCTTCACACGATCCGACAGCGCTCGAACTGACCAATATCACCCTCGGTGCGGAAGCCCTCGCTGCAGGAGCCGAACTGGTGGTCCCGGAGATTTACTCCACTGGTGGAAGCCTCGGTGTGGTGCTCGATTTTCAGAGTCCGTTCGGTGGTCAGAACATCCCGACCGGAGTTGACAATCACATCGCGAGTTACACCTACGACTCCGAAATCGAGATCTTCGAGCCCAATCCAGCGATCCAGACCAATCTGGAACTGGTCGACGGCGAACTGGGTAGCCCCCTGCTCGATAACGTGATCGTGGTGGCGGGTATGTCCGTCAGTCCTTCCCTCGAGGGCGGAACGGTGACCCTTCTGCCCGTCGTGGAGATCATCAACGATACGGCGTTCTGGATCGGACAACGTGACTTCCCGGATACAGGCACCAGTGGTGGCCTCGGATTCCCGGGACAGGACATCGAGTTCTGCTTCTTCTACAGTGATCCTAACGACAACATCCAGGGTGTTCAGTTGGCGGTTTGTTACGACGACCTTCTGCTGATCGACGGTACCTTCACCATCGAAGGAACGATCGCTGATGAACTGGGTGCAGAGTTTGTCAACTACCAGATCGATAACGATGACAATGATGGCGACGGTCGCGAACTGATCGCCGGTATCCTCATGGATGCCCTTCCTCCCTTCGAGAATCAGCAACTCCCGACAACGGTCGAGCCGCTGATGATCGCCTGCGTGCAGGCCGAGGTGGACCCAGGAGCCGTCTGTGGCGATACCTTCAGCATCGACTTCTGTAACGGAATCAACGGTAATGGCCAGGTTGAGATCAACAACATGGCTGTGATCGACTACCAGTCGATACAGGACTTCGCGCTCCACGGTGCGAGTTACGAGATCATTCCGGTCCCGGCGTTCCTGCGCGGAGACTGCAACACTGATACACAGGTTGACCTGGCGGATGCCGCGACCGTGATCGCCAGCCAGTTCCAGGGCTTCGAGGTCGGTTGCCTCGATGCCTGCGACTCGAACGACGATGGGACCATCAACCTCGCCGATTCGGTCTTCCTTCTCAACTTCTTGTTCTTGTTCGGGGATCTCCCTCCTGATCCAGGCCCCTACATGGCTGGCGCTGACCCGACCGACGACGACTTGGACTGTACTCTTCCGGCTTCGTGTAACTAATCAATCAACAGGAACCCAAAGACAAGGACTTCCACTAGGAAGTGGAGTAAGAAACATGAAAACAAGCAAGATTTCTCTCACCCTCGCCTTCGCGCTCCTGATCGGAGCCCCGGCGTTCGCCCAGTACGACCTTTCGATGTCCGACGGCTCGGGATCACCCGGAGCCAGTGTCGACCTCCAGGTCCTACTCGATAACAACGGAGACGACATCCAGGGCTGGTCCTTCGGTGTCTGCCATGACGGAGCGGCACTCAGCCTCTCCGCCGTTGTTGACGGTTCGACCACAGCAACTGTGCAAAACGGTGATCCTCCTGGTTTCGCACAGACCAACGTTGATGCCACTATGGGCTTCACTGTTGGCGTTGTGATCTGTTTCACCGGCTGCGCAGTTCTGCCTCCGTCCACCGGTAGTGAACTGAACGTTGCTACCTACGAACTGATCGGTGCTGCCGGTAGCAGCACGTCGGTTGACTTTTGTTCAACCCTCGGAAGTCCGGCGGTCGAAGTCCTGGTAGTGGTGGCTGGTCAGTCGATTGAGCCCACTCAATCTTCTGGAACCATCGATCTGGTTTCCGGGCCTCCGCCCTTCAGTTACCTGGCCGGAGATTATGATGTCGATTACGACGGGAATACCGGTGAGATCACCCTCACGGTGACTCCGTCGATCCTCGAAGATCCCGCCAGTCCTGGTTTTCCGAGTGAAACTCAGGGATTCTCGATGGGAATGGAACACGACCCCTCCTTGTTGACCGTCGAGTCGGTCTCCTGGAACGAGGATCTTGGTTTCAGCCCTGACTTCGAAGGAATCAACACGACACCCTCGAATGGTTGGACCATTGGAGTGGTCTACAGTTTCACCGGTGTCAACGTACTGGTGTTCGAGACTGCCCTAGCGGTTCTCAACGTGGAATACAGCACCAACGGCTCTGTTCTGGAAGGACTCGAGGATCCGACCACGACCGCACTCATGTGGTCGAATGAACTCGGTTCTCCTCCTGTCGTCAACGTGGTTGTCGTTGGAGGCTCGAGCATCGAGCCGGGTCTGGTGGACGGTTCAGTGACACTGTTCCCTCAGTACGCTCCTCCTGACACACCGTTTGTTCGTGGAAACTGCAATGGCGATGGTGTCATAGACATCGCTGACGGTATCTGGATTCTCAATGAACTGTTCCAGAGTGGACCGGCTGCCAGTTGTGCTGAAGCGTGTGACGCAAACTCCGACGGCATGCTCGATTCGGGAGATGCGATCTACATCATCAGTTACCGCTTGCTGAGCGGCCCCGTTCCTAGTGCTCCGTTCCCGGATTGTGGAACCGAGGAAGGTTCGGACTGCGGAGCAGCTTCTTACTGCCCCTAAACTGAAAGAATCCAGGATCTACTGGAAAAATGAAAAGGCCCGACGCGGGATTCCGCGTCGGGCCAATTTTGTGTATTTGGCCACCGCACGGCGGTTGAGGTGCATTGACGCGCCAGCACAAATCGTTACGATGGAGGTAGCCTCGGGGATCACGCACCAACCGGGTCTAGCCAATACATTCCTTCCGGATGCCCCATCGTAGGCGGTGTTCATGTACGGCCCTGTGCGGCCGTTACGAAGATTACCGTCTGGTCCGGGTCCGCCCATGACCCGGGAGAATGCTGGATTCATGCTGCGCCTCAGCGTGTGCATGAGTCCCTGAAATGACGATGGAGGCTGATCGATGACGATCACCCAGAGTACGATAAAGACGAGTTTCTCCCCGAAGATCTTGTCTCCACTGGTGGCGTTGAGTATCGCCATGGTGTTACTGGTTGTTGCCGGCTGTACGAAGCCACCAACCGTCCCCTTTACCAGTCCGGCCGATGGAGCGACAGAAGTCGCGGTGGATACCACCATTCAGATCGGTTTCTCGACCGCGATGGATCTGGTGTCGACCATCGATCCTGCCAACTGGAGCGTAGCGTCCAGTATCTCCGGCGAGATCTCTGTTGTGGGAGCCCTCAACGAAGACGCCAGGGTTCTGACTCTCACCCCCGCGGCTTCGTTCGCGGAGGGTGCCGTGGTCACGGTCGTCATCTCTGATCGGGTAAAGACTGCTGTTTATGTTCCCATCGATGAAATTCAGATCCACTTCACCATCGAAGGAGCCGGAGCGGATCCGGGAGATTTCGAGCCCGGAGATGACGAGTTCTCCATCATCCAGTTGCTACCTGGTCAAGGGACTCGGTCGGTTCCTGTTCGTCCATCGGTGAGCGCTTCTTTCGATTTGCCGTACCAGACCTCCAGCGTTTCGGGTTCTGTCGTGGTTCAGGGAACCAGAACCGGTTCCAGAAATCCCCAGTTTTCGTTCCCGGGAGAAAGTGGTGGCTTGTCGGATACACTTCAGATGTTGATTCCCGGCAATACACCCGAGTTGCATCCCGGAGAGTGGCTGCAGATTGTCTACACTGCGGGTCTGGAGTCTCAGATCCAGCAGGACGAGGACGAACCGAGATTTCTCGACCCCTACGTGGTTCGCTTTCGTGCCCACCTGGGGCACGCCACTGGTGGACTCGGTCCGCAGGAGCCACTGATCGCTGGCGGCACCGATGCGTTGCTGTTCGCGGACCTGGGAGATTTCCTCCCGTACAGCGGACTCGAGATGTTACTGGTCGGAAACGATGGCCAGTTAAGCCTGCTACGGGGTGGACTCACCGGTGAGGCATCGTCGTGGACAATTCAATCTCAGTTGCAACTCGACTCCCTTCCAAGCGCTGTAGTCCTCGTCGATCTCGATGCGGATTCCCGTACCGAGGCGGTGATTGCTTGTATCGATGGGACGCTACGAACCGTCGGAGTGGTGGGCCAAGAACTGGTCGAGGAAGATGATCCGATGGATCTTGCGGGAGTCGTCATCGATGTCCTCGAGTGGTCAGAGCTGGATGGAGATGGAAGTCCCGACCTGCTGGCTGGAAGTGCCGATGGCCTCCGCATCATCCGACAGGTGACGACCTTTGATCTCGAAACTTTCGAGTTCACTACCGCCCTGTCCATCACTGGTCTGATGCCCTTTGCGGCTCCGGTGGATTCGATATCGGTAGCAGATCTGGATCGAGATGGTCGTCTCGATGCGGTGGTCTCCGCAGGACAGGGTGTTTTCCTGAGGGGAGCGGGCAATGGCACCTTTTTGGTGTCTGGACTCCTGTCTCCGGCTCCTGCTGGCAAGATCTCTCTGGGTGATGTGAACGGAGACGGCTGGATCGACGCCGTGGCAACGGCGTCTTCCGGGCTCTCGATTCACCTTCATCCGGGAGTCCCGATAGAAGGGGATTGGCCGGGGATTCCGTTTGTGACCGGAGGAATTGTTCAGGACCTGTCCGTGTCAGAGGTCGATGGAGATCCTGCCGGAATCGATGACATCGTGGTCCTTCAGACTGGTTCGGGCGATCCGTTGATACTGTTCAATCGTATGTCTCCAGATCTCGCCGATTCAGTGGTGGATTCGCTGCCCTACTCCAGGAATCCGCAGGCGGGAAGAATCCTGCTGGTCGATAGCGACGGGGATCGTGGAACGGATGTGCTGGTACGTCAGGAGAGTGCAGAGGCCTCCGGTGCTCTGGCATTGTGGCGTTCAGCGGCGGTGGTCGATTCAGGAGAATCAGAACTCAGTTACGTCCTTCCAGCCCAGATCATCACGGGCCCTGGCGAGCCAGCGATCGAATTACCCCTGGCTGCGAGTTTTGAACAGGACATCTCTCGCTTCGGCATCGCCATCCAATTTGACCAGTCGTTGCTACAACTGGTCGGAATCGATGCGGATGTCGACACTTTCCCCTTCGGATCGGTCGATGTCATCGAGCACATCGATCAGGAAAACGGCGTTGCTGCCGCAGAGTTGGTCATCAACGGTTACATCTCCGCTAGCGATGATTTGCCGGTCGCCCGTCTGGTGTTCCAGCCTCAACCGGGGGTTCTCGGTGAGGCCAGTTACCAGTTAGCCGATGGATTGCTCGTGAATGGAATCTCCTATTCGAACCAGGCGATTCTCGATGCAGACGGTGCCCTGATCGCAGCGGATATTTCCGGCGCTCAGGGTGTTGTCTCGATCGAATCGACGACACCTGCCCCTGAAGACATGACTTGCGTTGCCTCGTCGGTAGGAGGTAGCGACGAAGTTATCCTCCAGTGGTCGAATCCCATCACATACGACCAGCAAGGTGGTATCGAGATCCGCAAGAACGGAGTCCTGCTCGCCACCCTCTCGGGTAGCACGACCAGTTACTCCGATAGTGATCCTGGATCTGGTGCGCTCAGTTACTCTCTGGTGGGAATCTTCGTTGGGGTGCAGTCCATTTCGGTCAGTTGTGATGTGGTCTTGATCTCCGCACCCGTGGTCGATTGCGAGAGGGACTCCAATCTTCCCGAGCGAGTGATCCTCGTATGGGGATTCATGACCGGGACCAGCAACTGGGAACTGAGGCGCGACGGAAATGTCATCGCGACACTGAGTCCATTTGTGTCCACTTACAGTGACGATACCGATCTGAATGCTCACCAGTACGAGTTGAGGTCGATCCAGCAAGGGGTGCCCTCGGCTCCCGGAACCTGTGCTGTCGGTGATGCCGGAGGTTCGGGCACGGTACCTCCTTCTCAGGTTTCCGCAGCACTCGTCGGTGCTGACGACGTAAAGTTGACCTGGTTCAATGGTGAAGCCTATGACCAGGTCACTGTCCTGGCTGAAGGATTTGTCGTGGCTACCCTGTCCGGCACTAGCACCGAATATCAACTCGATGATCAGTTCCCCGGGCCAGTGGTTTACTCGGTGCAGGCGTTCGGTGACGGGGGGAATAGTGCCATAGTCAACGCTCCCGAGGTCGATGTTCCTCTGGCACCTCCGTCTGGTTTTTCCTGCAGTTCCGATGGCCCCGACATCCTGCTGGAATGGGAGAATGGACCGCAGGCGTTCCAGTACTCCGAGATCGTGGTCGAACGTACCGCTGATGGTATCTCTGAGTCCTTCAACTTGTCCGGGTTGGCGACCTCCTTCGCCGATTCTGTAGGGCAGGGAGAATGGACTTACCAGATCACGGCATACTACTTCTACCAGGGTGTGTATCACTCTGCCGCGGGGGGGTCCTGTCAAGTTTCGATCAGTAACTCGGTGTACTACGACGAATCAGTCGCAGTGATCGGTAGGCCCTTCAGCGTCGATGTTCGCGGACAAATTCTCGAGTCGGTATCCGCCTGGACGTTGCAAATCGATTACGATGGAAGTCGCCTGCAAAATCTCACGGTTCAGGTTCCTGATGTTCCATCTTCTTCAGTTACGACCAACGATGTACCGCTCGGCACCTTCGAGGGGCTGAGAAGGTTAACAATTCTCGTCACGGATGCAGACCTGGTTTCGTCCAGCGGTGTACTTCTGGCACAGGTTTCTGGTTCGGTCGAAGCAGATTTTTCGATTCTCGGACAGGCGCTCTTCCATCTGGTCGATGCAACCTTTGAAACCTCTTCAGGAGGGGTTGTTATCACGCCGCAATTGAGCGATGGCGGGCTGACCATCGTAGGAAACGCCCTGTTCATGGATGGTGCTGTGATCACGCCGGGTGACGAGATCGTTGTGTGGGCGCGTGGTGTCTGGAGTCAGCCCTTGACCGGATACGTGGTCGCTCTGAACTGGGATCCAACACTGTTGACCTGCCTCGAGGTCAGTAACGTCGGCACCGTGGGTGAAGACCTCAGTGGTACTTTCGCAGTTTTCTTTTCCGGTATCGATGCTTCTGCCGGAACCGCTTTCGGGTCCGTGATTTCGCCATTCAATGCGATTGCAGAATCGCTCGGAGATGAACTGTGTTACTTCCGGTTCCTCGTGGCCTCGGCTGCTCCGGAAGGACTCACCACTTCGATCTTGTTCGGGCCTCATGAGACAACCAACTCGACAATCGAGAATGGATTCGTGGATCAGACGGCCAGTACTATTGTGCCGGAGACACTCGGCGCGGATTTCGTGATTTTTTCCGATCCGCAGGCCCCGACACTACTGTCCATCGACCCCGATCAGGGACCGGTCGCGGGAGGAACGGACGTTCTCTTCAACGGCACCAGTTTCACGCCAGATACGACGGTGTTTTTCGGCGATCAGCCGGCGAACTCCGTGATCTTCGTCGATATCGGTACCATCCTTGCAACTACACCTGGCGCTGCTTCTGAAGGTGCCGTGGATGTGTCCGTGTTCACCAGTTACGGATCAGCGGTTCTGTCGCAGGGCTTTACCTACTTCCAGACCACCATCGACTCTTACAGCCCAACAGAAGCCTCCATATGTGGATCGGTGACGATGACGGTGCTCGGTTCAGAACTTCCAGCCGATCTCGGGGTGCTGTTCGGAGGGGTCGCATCTGTCCAGGTGCAGGTGAGTCCAGAAGCAACGATGGCGACCGTACTGGTACCTCCTTCTTACATCACGGGACCGGTTGACCTGGTCTTTGTCGATGGCTTCGGTAACGAAATCGCCAGTTTCCCCGGCGGGTTCACGTATTTCGATGACGGGATCTTCATACGTGGAGATGTGAGTTGTGATGGAGCCGTGAATCTCGCTGACGTATCGGCCATCGCTGCATATGTGGCGGGTGCCGGCGCAGTACCTGTAGTGCTCGATGCCGCAGATATTGACGACGACGGAGTGGTTCATATCGGAGATGCAGTGTTGCTGGCGAACTTCCTGTTCTCTGGTGGAGCACCTCCGGCAGCTCCGTATCCCGGAGCAGGTACCGATCCGACTCCGGACGGTCTGTAGACCCCGACCTGATCTGGACTGTTGCGGGCCCGGTGACCCTGACATGGGCCACCGGGCCCGTCATCGCTGGAATCCTTTTTCCCAGCGGGTACCATCCCCGTTCTTGCACTGCAGATTGGAAAAGCAGCAACAGAGTCCTGGATGGAGCCAGATCGGCCTAGGGAAGGGGAAGATGCGTACTGCGATCATCAGCGATATCCATGCCAATCTGCCCGCTCTCGAAGCAGTTCTCGCCGACATCGAAGTGCGTGGCATCGAGCGGATCTTCTGCCTCGGTGATGTCATCGGCTACGGACCCGAGCCTCGCGAGTGTCTGCAGATGTGTGCGTCCTTCGAGGTGAACTTGATGGGAAACCATGAGGAGGCGGTACTGTTCGACCCGGTTGGTTTCAATCCACGTGCCAAGGCTGCCGTGGAATGGACGAAACAGCAGTTGATGAATGCCGATTGTCCCCGCGAAGAGAATGCCGTGCTCTGGAAGACCCTTGATTCTATGAAGAAAACCTATGAGGAAGAGGATGTTTTCCTTGCGCACGGCACCCCCCGCGATCCCATCAGGGAGTATCTGTTCGTACATGACTGCGAGGAGGATCCCACCAAACTCGAGGAACTTTTTGACAGTTTTACCGCTAGTACTGCCTTCGTTGGACATACACACATTGCGGGTGTCTTCACCCCTGAGCCGCGATTCCAGAATCCGGACGAAATCGGTGGTCGTTTTCAAATTGGAAAAGCGCGGGCCATCGTCAATGTAGGTTCCGTGGGGCAGCCGCGTGATGGAGACCCGCGCAGCAGTTACGTGGTTCTCGATGGAGATCAAGTCGAGTTCTGTCGAGTCGAGTATTCCGTAGAAGAGACTGTGCGGCGCTTCCGGAGAACTCCGTTACCGGAGAATCTGGCCCTGCGACTCGTCGAGGGTCGCTGAGAAGACAGGAACTGATGGACAAGAGATTTCTCCTGACGATCGTGCTCTGTTTTGCGATTTCCGTGATCTACATGGACTGGATCACTCCACCTCCTGAGCCCAGGCCCCCGGTACCCATCGGTGAGAATTCAGGTTTTGTTCCGCAGGTTCAGCCTATCGATCAGCGCCCTGGCGACTCTCAAGTGGTGAGTGTTCCTGTCGATACCGATGCGGATTCGGTCCCGGTGGTTGAAGAGAAAGAATTTTTCCTGCGCAACTCGGTTCTCGAGGTGCAACTCACCAATCGTGGTGCTTCACTGGTGCGGGCATCCCTGCCGACCTATCAGGAGGAGTTCCAGGGCGAGAAGGCCCTGGAACTGATCTCACCCGAGTTACAATCGGGGTCTGCTCTGCTCGTCCGCCTTCCCTCCTCGGGTATCGATCTGGTCGATCGGATCTGGGAAGTGGGAGAGTCCGGTGCCGGGAGCGTCTCGTTCAGTACCGATCTGGGGGCAGGCCGCTCGGTGGTCCGGCGCTACTATCTTCCCAAAGACGGCTACGAGTTGATGGTATCGGTCCTGTTCGATGGGGTCTGGTCGGCGGCTACCGATGTGCACTACGAGATTCTGGGCGCCAAGCGGATCCGATTCGATGCTTCCGGTCGCGCAGCAGCCTTCCCGAACCAGTGGATCAGCGCACCTCACCTCGGTGGCGGAGCGATAGGGGACCTGGATCGTGATGCGGCAGAGGCGATCGAGACGGGGGAAATCCGTAAGGAGGGGGTGGCCTGGGGAGCCCTGGAGAGTAACTACTTTGCTCAGGTGATCCGTCCGTTGCCCTCCTCCGGAGGGCAACTCTCATCGTTCGGGTTACTGCTTCTCGGTGCCCGACCCGGGGAAAGGGAGACGGAATTTGCGGCTCTTGAGGATGCCGGCTACCAGGGCTGGCCGATGCGAGTCGGATTCAGACGCAAGGTCGAGCCCGGCGTCCCTCATGAGTACGCCGTCTTTCTTGGTCCCAAGGATCCCGGAGTTCTCGATCAGCATGCTTCCTGGGATGCGATCAGTCTGATCGATTACGGCTTTTTCGGCTGGTTGGTGCGTCCCTTTCTCTGGTTGCTGAGACTGTTCGATAGTTTCGTCGGTTCGTGGGGAATCGCCATCATCTTGCTCACCTTCTGTATTCGTGGAGTTCTGCACCCGGTCAACAAGAAAAACATGCGGCAGATGCAGATACAGCAGCAGGGAATGGCGAGACTGAAACCACAGATGGAAGAGATCAAGGAGCGCTACAAGAATGATCCTCCGGCACAGCACCGCAAGATGCAGGAACTGTTCAAGAGTGAAGGAGTCAATCCAGCGGCAATGTTCGGTGGTTGCCTCTTCATCCTCTTGCAGTTGCCGGTGTGGCTCGCTCTCATCCAGACCTTCACCATCGCAATTGAGTTACGACAGACAAGTTTTCTCTGGGTGAATGATCTGACTCGACCAGACATGTTATTCCACATGCCCTTCTCGCTACCGTTCCTTGGGGACTGGTTCAACCTTTTACCGATCCTGTATGTGATCATCTCCATCGTGAATCAGAGAATGATGCCAAAATCTGATGATCCACAGGCTCAAATGCAGCAGAAGATGATGTCCTTCATGTTGATCGCCTTTGGGTTCATCTTTTACTCATTTGCTTCTGGCTTGATGGTCTATTTCATCACCTCGGCGCTGGTGGGGATTGCTGAGCAAAAGTTGATTCGCCGCGATCTCCGGGCCGCAGGGATCATGCCGACCCCCTCAGAATCGAAGGGTACTGGCACCGACAACAAGAATCCGGGGCCAGCGAAACCAGGTCCCTCCGGTGCAGGAAACTCGGGTCCGGCTCGACCTGGACAGGGTAAAGTTCGAAGTCGATGAAGAAAGGGGTCGCGGAGTGGAAGAAGTCATCTTTGCTCTCGCTAGCCCTGCGCCGCCGGCTCAGCTGGTCCTGCTGCGGCTCGATGGAACTGGAGCGATCGCCTCTCTCGAGGCTCTCCTGGCCACAAAAACCCTCGCGCTCAAGTCCAGAGTTCCGACAGTCGTTGACCTGATCTGGAAACTCGATGCACCCCCCGCTCCGGTTGTGGCTATCTGCTGGAAGAAGGGCGCATCCTGGACCGGCAACGAGGGGGTTGAACTGTTATTGCCCGGTTCAGCGCCTGTCGTCGATGGGATTTTCGTTCGGCTGGAAGAAGCGGGTGCTCGTCCGGCCCAACCCGGGGAGTTCACCCGTCGCGCTTTCGTCAATGGACGCATCGATCTGAGCAGAGCGGAATCGGTTGCTGCACTGATCGAAGCAGAGGACCGAGATTCGCTCGCTGCAGCACGTCGGGTGATGGACGGGGAGTTGGCACGGGGGATCGGTTCTGCAGCGGACTGCTTGCTCGATGTGATCGCGATCATCGAGGCCGGACTCGATTTCTCCGAGCAGGAAGTTGAATCACCCGGCACCGAGGGTGCAAGGAAACTGCTACAGCCGATTCTGGACGACCTCGACCATCTGCTATCAAGAAGGCAATGGACCGGCGCTTCGGAGGGTGTCCCGAGAGTTTTGCTTTGGGGGCGTACCAACGCGGGAAAGTCATCTCTTTTCAATGCCCTGCTCGGCGAGGACCGTGCCATTGCTTCTCCGGTTGCGGGTACCACGACCGATGCCGTGAGCGCGATCCTTAACGATGGAGAGCGTCATCTCGAAATTTTCGACCTTCCCGGGCAGCGATTGGCCCGAGAGGAAATCGAGTTGCTGGCCCTGGAGCGAGCAGAGGAACTTCTGGAAGGAGATGACCCGGTTTTATGGGTGATCGATGCGACCCGGGATCAACTCGAGATCGACCAGGAAAAGCAGCAAATTCCTGCTGAGTTTCGGTCGAGAGTCCAGCCTGTTCTGACCCAGATCGATCGAGTCTCGCCTACCGAGTTGGAGATTTATCCAGATGCTCCTCGGGTCAGTTCGATCACCCTGGATGGAATCGAAAATCTTCGAGCACAGTTATTTCGATGGACTTCCATCAACCCGGGTCGGCAGAGATCCGATGCCATCCGTTTCACACGCAGGCAATGGCATCTGGTTGATGGCTGCCGCGATCGACTTGGTCGCGCCATCGAGGATGCGGATGGGGGTGCTGAACTACTCGTTGCGGATTTGCGTGAAGCACTGTCGCGACTCGAGGAGGTGACCGGAAAATCGACACCCGAAGTTATCCTCGACCGGATCTTCTCGCGCTTCTGTCTGGGGAAATAACCTGCACCGTGCCCATATCGGTGTTTCAGCCGTTCCTCTGCCCTCGTTGAGTAGGGTCATGAGGTGGGATACCATGGTGCCGGGAATGGACATCCAGTCGGGATGAATCACAGATATGGGGGCTACAGGGGATGAAGTGCCCGAGTTGCGATTGCAGGAAAGATAGCGTGGTGGACTCACGCACCTCCTCCGATGGTCGCGTGGTTCGAAGACGTCGTCAGTGCCAGGGGTGTGGCAAACGATTCACCACTCGCGAGCGCCTCGAGGAGATCACCCGGCTGGTTGTCAAGAAGGACAAGAGACTGCAGCCGTTCAGTCGCCAGAAGGTTCTCGATGGGATCGTCACCGCCTGTCAGAAGAGACCCGTCTCCATCGAACGGATGGAGGTCATCGTCGACGATATCGAGAAGCGGGTTCGTGACGAGTTTGATCACGAAGTGCCTTCCGTTTTTATCGGTGAAGCTGTCAGCGAACACCTGAAAAACCTCGATTCTATCGCCTATGTACGCTTTGCTTCGGTTTACCACGCCTTTACCGATGTCTCCCAGTTTCTCAACGAACTGGCTCCCCTGATGGAGAAGAAAGAGATCACTGATGTCCGATGATCGACGGCGGGAGCACCTCGCTCTTGAGAGGCGACTCCGGTCGATGCTCAGGACTGTTGTGAATCACGGCGAGGCTCCGACGGATTGTCTCGAGTTGAAACTTGAAGATGAAATCGTTCGCCAGGTGGTGGATTCCATCGGTGCTGGGGGTATCTCCTGGCAAAGTCATGAGTTGATTGAAAAACTTCATACTTCCTGTCTTCGATCGGGAGATCTCGACTGGGGAAATTCTTTCGCGGATCTCCTGGCATGGCCTCTCGAAGATGGAGTTTCTGATTACACCGTTGACAGGATTTCCTCGAAGATGGCTCAACTCGGTGGGCCTCGAGCTCTGGAATCTTCCATTTCCAGTACGTTTCTCCGCTACCGCTGGCCAAACAATGATGGTCTCGTGCCCACAACTCCATTTCGTTTTCTCAGCAGAAGAATCGCTGTCGAGAGTATTTTCGGCCGTCCTGAATCCGTCGAGCATGTTGGAGATCGGATTGTGTGCGAGGTCGAATGGGTTGCGGGATCGCTGGTGGTATGCGGCGCCTTTGATGAAATGGCGAGTCTGCCCGAAGAACTTGTTCGGGCCAGGTGGGATCGGTTGCGTTCGAGAATACAGGGATTTCTCGAAGCCCAGCATCGGCCTCCCGAGGTGGTCTGGGAACTGAGTGCTGCGCCCCGAACCGCCGAGGGACAGTTATTTCCCGATCCGCAGCAACAGGATCTGCTCCATCGCTTCATCACTGGCTGTCTCGAGGATTCACATCCCGTACCCCTCAGGATCAGGGTTCCTTTGCCAATTTCCGGTTCCAGCCGACAACTGCTCGCTCGTTGTCTGAGGGCCAGAATCGCTCCCGTGATCGTCGCGGAGGAAAGCCAGGATCTGGCGATCATGGCGGGGCGGCTTCAGCATCTTCCGTCCGATGGGATTCATGCGATTTGCCAGCGGACGAAGGCGTTTGATCGTGTCGTCGATAGCGGTATGGCACCTCCCTGGCAAGCAGACTGGGTCGATGCTCGGCAGCAACTTCGACCGCTCTGGGTTGCCAGCGAGAGGGTGATTCCTGAATCCTGTGCCGAGTACTTTCAACGAAACCGGGAAGAGTTGAAGCCGTTCCCTGTCATCGCCATCGAATCTCATTTTGGCCTCAAGAGCCGCAAGGATGCCGAGAAGTTGTTACAGAAGATTTCTCGTCGGCGAGGAGGAGGTTGGAGCCGACTCGAAGAGTTGCTCCGAACCGCTGCGATCTCGCCAAGACTGCTAGCACCCGCAACCGATCGGGCATAGCCTTCGGTGATCGAAAGGGAAACTTGTACCTGAAGACCATTTCGCTCTCTGGCTTCAAATCCTTCGCGGACCCGGTCGATTTCGATTTCGATCCCGGGACCAGTGCCATCGTCGGTCCCAACGGGTGTGGCAAGTCAAATATCGTCGATGCGTTTCGCTGGGTGCTCGGAGAAAGGTCTGCCAAGGGGCTCCGTGGTAGCGAGATGCTCGATGTCATCTTCAAGGGTACCAAGACCAGGTCCGCGCTCTCGCGTGCCGAAGTGCGCCTGCTGTTCGACAACGAAGATCAAGTCCTCCCCGTCGAGACCAGTGAGGTCGAGATTGCTCGGATTCTTCTGCGCGATGGTACAAGCGAGTACCAGGTCAATCGCCGCCGCTGCCGCCTCAAGGATATCCTGGCGATCTTTGCTGATACCGGAATCGGTGCCGATGGTTACTCGGTACTGGGGCAAGGAAGGGTGGATTCCTTCCTCAGGGCCAATTCTCAGGAGAGACGCAAGATCTTCGAAGAGGCCGCCGGTATCTCCAATTTTCGCAAACAGAGATCGGAGGCGATGAATCGCCTTGATCGCTCGGAACGTGAACTCACGCGGGTCACGGATCAACTCACGGAAATCGAGCGAAGGATTCGCAGCCTCAAGATGCAAGCCGGCAGAGCCCGGCGCTTCTTGCAGGATCGGGACCGTTTTCGAGAGGTCAGTTCGGTTCTGGCAGCCCAGGACGTGGATCAACTGACCAAGGAGAGGGAACGACTGACTTTCCGTCTTCAGTGGAGAAATACGCTGCGCGAGATGCTCTCTGATCTGACCGGGATCCTCGAGGCCCAGCTCGATGAGTACAAAAGCAAATTGGAAGGAACTCATCGGTTACTGGACGAGGCAAGACAGTCCGAAACCGAGAAGCGAGTTTCCCTCGAAGGAATCGGGACGCGTAGAAGTCAACTAGAGGAACAGCGCCGTCACTCGATCAGTCGCAATGAGGAGCGTCACAAGCAACTCAAAGATCTGGTTCGCGTCGAGGCTGAGTACCAGGACCATTGCCTCGAGATCCGTAACAGGGTGAAGAAAGGAATCTCTGATCTTCGCCAGCTTCGTACCGATCTGGAGCATCAAGTCGAAGCATGTAGAGTACATTTTATCGAGAGAGAAGAACTCGATACACGGATCCGTGAATCGAAGGACAGGGAACTGGGCATGGTCTTCGAGGAGACTCGCCTGAGAAATTCCAACGCTGCGCTCGATGGGGATCTCCGTGGCCAGGAGACTATTCGTGAGCGACGTCTTGCAGAGGACCTCGAGTTTCATTCGCAGCAACAAGATCTGGAGGACATGATCACCCGGCACGATGAGGTGATTCTGTCGGCTGCTGAATCGGAGAGGTCCACCACCTCCGCAGCACAAAAACTCCAGTCGGAAGTCGACCAGCGGACTTCTCAACTCGACGAATCGAGAAGGCGCCTGTCCGCATTGCGTGCGGATCGAGAGAGTAGGGAAGGCAGACTCCGGTTTCTCGTTGAACTGGAAGAAAGCCTCGAGGGGCTGGGAAAAGGGACGCAGAAGTTGCTCAATTCGGATGCTCCGGCTGCCGGTGACATCCGTGGCCTGCTAGCACGCCTGATCGAGGCGGATCCCGATACTGCGCGGATGGTCGATGCGGTGCTCGGTCGAATTCTCGAGACGATCGTCCTGCAGGGTCGAACCCCCATCGAGGATCGGATTCGAGCGATCGAGGAGATCCTTGCTGGAGAAACCGCAACGATCGTGTCCATAGAAGACGAGATCGGTCGAGGAGTTTCTACTCCCGATGTTCCCAGTGGTGTCGAGACCCTGTCCTCACGAGTCGAATGTGATGTTATCTGCCGCCCAATTGTCGACGCGATTCTGGGCCAGGTTCTTGTCGCTGGCGATCTGACGGAAGCTCTCCAACTTCGGAGTCGTTTCAAGGAATATCGAGTAGTTCTTCAAGACGGGACAGTGATCGAACCCTGGGGAGCCGTTCGTATTTCGGCCAGCAGCCGGGGAGGTCTGGTTTCACGGCGTGTGGAGATGAATCAACTCCGTAACTCCATGGAGGAGGCCCATTCCCACCTCGAACAGGTCTCCGAGCAGGGCGATTCGCTGGAAGAGTCCATCTCTTCGCGCCGGGGCGAAATGCAGCGATTGGAGCAGCAAGCTCAGCGCTCTGGAATCGAGATGCAACATGCGCGAGGTGAACTGGCCCGAACACGTGAGTCGCTGAAGAGAGTCACTGAGCGACGCAAGGCCTTGCGAGGTGATCTCGACCAGGCACTCGAGCACTATGAAGAACTCGTTTCCCTGCGAGACTCGACCAGGGCAGAACTGGACCTGATTGTCAGGGAGCGAGAATCACTGAAAGTTGGGCTCGAACAACAAGAGAAGCAGTTCACGGCCCTTGACGAGCAACTTTCTTCAATGGATTCGGTCCTGCAGAAACAGGAACTACGGGCAACTCGTGAGCAGGAGAGGATTTCTTCGGACTGGCGCGAACAACGTCGTCTTCCCGAAGAGGTGGATCAGCGACAGCAACTGCGCGGTCGCGTCAGTGACGAGTTCGCCGAGGAAGAGCGCCGGGCCGAGAAGTGTACGGCACAGTTGGTCGCTCTTGATGAGGAAGAAAAGACGCTGGAGGTGGATCTTGGCGAGATTGCTAACCGGCGCATCGTTCTGGATCAACAACTCGAACAGTATCGCCAGGACCGAAACTCATCGGAGAAGCAAATCAAGCAATGCCGAGTACGCGGGGAACATATTCGGGAGGGGCGCGAGTCCGATCTTCTGGCGGAGAATGAGTGCAAGGTGCGGATAGAGGGGATCAGGGACCGTGTGCTCCAGGACCTCGAGATGTCCCTCGATGATATTCCGTTCGATGAATGGCGCTCGAAGTTGCTCGAGGAGAACGAGGAGATCGATTGCTTCACAGATCGGTTGCGCAAGGAATCCCAGGATATTCAGGCCCGGATGCGAAGAAACTCGAATGTGAATCTCGAGGCGGTGGAGGAACTGCAATCCGAGCAGGCGAGGTACGCCGAAATCGCTGGTGAGGTCGAGGAT
>JBBWWE010000026.1:0-6974 GCA_050256595.1 Planctomycetota bacterium | reverse complement strand
TCGTTTCTGCTCATCGAGCGAGATGCCCAGTTTTTCAAAGGTCTTCAGCAGTTCAGGATCTACCTCGTCGAGGCTATCGAGCTCCTTTTTGGGCTTCGGAGCGCTGTAGTAGATGATCTTCTGATAGTCGATGGCGTTGCGATCGACCTTGCCCCATGACGGATCGGTCATTGTGATCCAGTGGCGATAAGACTTCAGACGGAACTCGAGGAGCCAATCCGGTTCACCCTTGAGTTGGGAGATCTCACGAATCGTCTCTTCGTCAAGGCCTGGAGAAATGGCGTCAGATTCCACATCCGTGACGAATCCGAACTCGTATTCCTTGTCGGCGAATTCCTGTAACTCCTTGGCTTCAGACATCTGTTCCCCTCATCGGATCCTCTGAGTTCTGTGCTGTTATCGCTGCGAGAATCCCACCAGGCACTGCCATCTGGGCAAGTGTGATCCCCTCGAGTGTTTCTCGAATGCGATCATTGATGTAGCGCCAGTTAGCACTCATCGGACAAAGAGTCCCAACTCCGCAATCGTCGGGTCCAGTATCGGCGCATTCCGTCAGGGAGATGGGGCCATCGAGAGCTTCGATGATTTCCTGAATCGTGATCCAGTGAGGATCCCGCGTCAGTCGATATCCTCCCTGGACACCGCGCTGGGATTCAAGAATTCCACCACGAACGAGAGCCTTGAGGATCTTGCTGACATTGGGAGGCGAGAGTCCTGTGGCGGTCGCAATTTCGGATGCCGAGAGAAGAGGACACGGCTCATCATCCCCGGAATCTGTTCCGGTCAGAGACCGCGATCCCTGCACCAGCGAGGTGAGGATGAAAATTCCGTAATCGGTCTGTCGATTGATCCGAAACACCGGATCCTCCGTCACTGTGGGCCGGAAAAACAAGTTCCCCGATCCCCTTAAAATGCCCGAATGAGGCTTGGTACACCATTTTAAACAATCAGTACTATTTTGGTACTATTTAGATTCTCTCCAGCAGAAGGGTCCCCGTCAAGCAATCCCGCCTTGCTCGGCTCCGGTGGTCGTCTTGTGCTTCTACCCCTACACTTCCCCCTGCAGTGACTCGGGAGAGGAGTAGGTGTGACGGAATCGCCACAGACCCCTGAACATGACCATCCACGCATTTCGGACACACCTGACCCCGGGCTCGGCTCCGATTTGTACCAGCTCGCCAAACCAAGGCTGACGCTGCTGGTTGTCATCACAGCGGCCCTCGGCGTGGCGGCTGCCTGGCCTTTTCTTCCGCGTCCCGAGTACGGCCTGACCACTCCGGAAATGCTCCAGCGACTCGGCCAGTTACTGGGAATCGCCGCAGGCACAGCATTGCTGGCTGCCGCTGCCAACGCACTGAACCAGTGGTGGGAACGAAGTTCTGATCAACTGATGCGCAGGACTGCCACTCGTGCCACCGCCACCGGACGCATCGGTGGCAAGGTGATCCTGGGCTACTCCGTCATCACCGGAGTGGTCGGCACCCTGCTTCTTTATCTGTGCGGAAACGAACTGGCGAGTCTGCTCGGAGTCGCCAGTTTGATTCTCTACATACTCGTCTATACGCCGATGAAAAAAAGATCGACCCTCAATACTCTGTTCGGTGCGATCCCGGGAGCCTTACCGCCGCTCATCGGTTGGTGTGCTACCGGTGCCCCCATCGAGCATCCAGTCGGACTCTCTCTGTTTGGAATTCTGTTCTTCTGGCAGATTCCTCACTTCCTTGCCATCGCCTGGATGCACCGGGAAGAATACGAACGAGCCGGCTTCCAGATGCTTCCGGTGGTCGATCCCGGAGGACACCGCACGGCAAGGGTTGCCCTCATCTGGTCGCTACTCCTGTGGGCGGTGAGCCTGATTCCAGTCCTCTCTGGTGCAGCCGGTGGCGGGTATCTCGCGGTGGCGACAGTTGCGGGTGCCTACATGACCTTCCGTGCCTTCTCGCTGGCTAGAACACGCCAGCGATCTGCCGCACGAAGTTTGTTTTTCGCCAGCCTTCTGTACCTTCCCATCGTTCTCGGCGCACTTGTAGCAAACCCGAACATTCCCTGATGGCCATGAAAAAAGACCTCCAACCGCCTTCAGATCGTCCAAACATGATGCCTCCACTGTGGCTGGTGGGCTTGCTGGTTTTGTTCTGTGGCGCGGTGCTCGTCTGGCGAATACCACCACTGATGCGAGCCATCGAGGAGCGCAAGAATCTCGGCCCGAATGCCATTCTCTCGAATGGATTCAAACTCACTCCCGAACTGCAATCCGATCCTACCCTCACCCGATTCGGATCTCCCGAGGAAGTGATTCCCATCGATGATGCTCCGATATGGGACACCGAGACCGTCGATAAACTGGCGAAAAACTTCAGAACCCGTTTCCTCATCTCTAAGAGTGAAGTGGTCGGGGTCGTCATCGGTGGAAAGGCTCGAGCCTATCCACTACGGGTCCTCCAGTGGCACGAGGTGGTCAATGATGTGCTGGAGGGGATACCGATCTGCGTCGTCTATCACCCACTCTCCGAAACCACCACCGTGTTTCGAAGATCGACTTCCGACAACTCTGAACCGCTACTGTTTGGATCAAGCGGCCTGGTGGTGGATTGTTGCATGCTTATTCATGAGCGACTGGGACCGGGAAACCGGTTGCGCGAAAGCCTGTGGAGTCCGACCGATGGAAAGGTGATCTCGGGAGATCGGTCCGGTGAATGGCTGGAGTTGATTCCCTTTCAGTTGACCAGCTGGAAGCAGTGGCGCCAAACTCACCCAGAAACGGACGTGCTCGGAATGCTCGAGAGCCACCGGCGCTACTACAAGAAGGAACCCTATAGCCCCTATCGACTGGTAGACCGACCCCGATATCCCCATGATCCTCCACCACCTGAAGGAGACAGGGCAAACCTGTCGAGGGTCGTGGTGACGCGGGTAGGCGATGAATGGAGAGCTCGAAACCCGACCGACCTGACCGAGTCTCAATCATCCGCTCCACCTCAGGCCCAGGTCATCACATCCTGGTTCGCGATTCATGCCCGGGAGATCCCACTGGTCGATCCCTAGGCGAGCCACAACAAGAACGCAAACAGCCCCACCCATACTGCATCGAGAAAGTGCCAGTATAGATTCACATGTCCGACCGTCTCGCACTGGAGACTCCAGTACCCTCCACGCAGTGCGTGAGTCGTCACGTACCCCTGGAAAATAAGACCCCCGGCAACGTGAAAAGCATGCAATAGGCCCAATGTATAGATACTCCAGCCATGCAGGCTGGTCGAAGCACTGAAGGAACTCTCTTCTCCAACTACCAGCATCTGCCTCCAGACCTGTTCCTGTAGAAACAGAAACAGAAACCCAAGTGCCAGCACCAGCACCATGCAGAAGCGGAAGATACGTGAGGAGTCACGACGTATCGCACCCAGCCCCACCTGTGAAAAGACACTCACCAGCAACAACACCGCAGTGCTGAGCCAAGCCAGATCGGGGATTTTCGGAGCGCCCTCACCCCAGTTGGGATTGCTGTTTCGGATGATGGTGATGCCAATAATGCTGGAGAGAAACAGAATCGCCAGCGAGATCAGGAACAGTTGCATTCCCATTCGAGCCAGCAACGGCGAAGCAAGGGGGCGAAATGCTGGTCCCCCTTCGCCTGCTCTTGATTGCGCCGAGGCCACCCGAACTCCGCACTAACCCTGTTCGGTCCCGTATTGCTCCGTAGGTATCTTGAGGAAAGGATCATCGATCAGTGAAGGATTGTATTCGGCTGTATCGAGCAGGGCAAAACCGAGGAAGATTCCCAGAAACAAGAGTGACGCAACGAAGATGATCGCATTGTAGGGGCGATCCCAGCGCAAGTGCATGAAGTAAAGTGCCACCAGGCTGCCCTTGATGGTGGCCACACCCATGGCAACCACCACGTTCAATCCTCCCAGATCGATGTATGAAACCGCCACCGTCAACCAGGTCAAAAACAGCAGTAGTGTCAGAATCACCAGCAACAAGGTGGGACCGGTCATGTGGCCGAACTCAGGATGAGGACTCGCCTGGTTGCGCATCTTCTTGAATACCACCCCTGTGGCGATGAGACTCATGAATGCGGCGAACAGAATCAGAAGATCGACATTATTGAGAATGGTTTCCAAGGGTGCTCCTATTCCACCAGGTAGAGCAAGGGGAACAGGTAGATCCAGATCAAATCCACCAGGTGCCAGTAGAGACCGCCGAGATCAACCGGAGTGAAGTATCCCGGACCGAAACGACCCTGCATCGCCAGTACCGCCAACCACACCATCACTCCCATCCCGATCAACACGTGAATCCCGTGCAATCCAGTGAGACAGAAATAAATGCTGAAAAAGACGTGCGCATTGGCAGGTCGTGGTCCTGGCGGCAAGTGTGATGGAGCAATCGCCAGCCCCGGAGCATGGCCCCCTTCGTCGGCTTCATGCCCCCCTGCACTCTCATCACCGTGTTCCAGTTCCTGGGCAGAGGAAGACAAACCCGTTGGCGGAGTCGCAGGCTGCAGAACCAGTCCTCTGGCCTTGGGATCCTCAGTCACGACCGAGGCAACGGGCAGATCTAGATCCGCATGGGCAAGCTGGGCTTCCTCCTGCTGATGGACACGCGCTTCTTCGGAATCGATGACATTTTCGTAGACAAAATAGGCTCCCGGAAACAAACCCTCATGGAACTTCTTGGAGTACTCGATGTACTTGATCCCCATGAAGCCTCCCCCACAGAGGAAGGTCACGGCCAAGAAAAAGAGGATTCGATTCTTCCTGCCAAGTTGCGCTTCTCGCACCGCCAGTGCCATCGTCAACGAGGAAAAGAGCAGCACCATCGTGTTGGTCGCTCCCCATCGCTTGTCGAGGAAGTGGTGACCCCACTTGAACAGTTCTGGATTGTTGGACTTGGTAACGGTGTAGAAACAGAACAGTCCACCAAAGAGGAGCACTTCTGTGGCCAAAAAGAGCCACATCCCAAGTTTTCCCGCCTCGAATTGCTGCTTCATCGTATCGAAGTGGTGCGCCTGGTACGGGGAGTGACCATGGCCATCACCATGACCGCCAGCATGATCTTCATCATGTCCGGCATGCTGGTTCGACTCGTTCGGATGTGCGTCGCCGCTCATCTGTTCTCCCGTCTTTCTGGAGCCTCAACCCACATTTGTGGTCTCGTAATTTTCAGTCACCGGGTCGTACTCCAGGTTCTCGAAGTCATACGGATCGGTCGCATCAGGAACCTCGTCGAAGTTCAACAGCGGAGGTGGTGATGTCGTGTGCCACTCGAGGCTATTTCCACCCCAGGGGTTAGCCGGTGCCTTCTTGCCGGAAACCAGCGACTGGATCAGGTAGTAGGCGATGAGGAAGAAGCCCGCCGCCATGATGTAGGAACCCAAAGTCGAGAGCTGGTGATAGCCCTCGAACTTGTCGGCGTAGGTGTAGTAGCGCCGTGGCATTCCGAGAGATCCCATCACAAACTGAGGAATGAAAGTGAGATTGAATCCAACAAATACCAGCCCGCAGGCGATTCTCCCCCAGTACTCGCTGAACATCTTTCCTGTCATTTTGGGCCACCAGTGATGCAGTCCCCCGATAAAAGCGATCAACCCGCTACCCATCATGACGTAATGGAAATGTGCCACAACGAAGTAGGTGTCATGTAGGTGGGTATCGATGCTGAGAACTGCCAGGAACAACCCGGTGAGCCCTCCGATCGTAAACAGGAAGATGAAGGAGATGCCGTAGAGCATCGCCGTGTTGAGGGTTATGGCGCCCTTGTACATCGTCGCGATCCAGTTGAAGATTTTGATGGCGGACGGAAGCCCGACCGAGAAGGTGATGCCACTGAAGATGATGTTCATCGTGGTCGATTGCCCGCTGGTGAACATGTGATGGCCCCAGACGAGGAACGAGAAGATAGCAATCGCCACCGAGGAAAATGCGATGTAGGTGTATCCGAAGATCCTCTTGTGACTGTGAACCGCAATCAACTCACTGACGATCCCCATCGGCGGAACGATCATGATGTAGACCGCCGGATGGCTGTAGAACCAGAAGAAGTGCTGGAACAGCACCGGATCCCCGCCGTTTCTCGGATCGAAGATGCCGATTCCGAGAGTTCTCTCGAGAATCAGCAGTAACACGGTGATTCCTATTACCGGAGTAGCCAGCACCTGCATCACCGCTGTGGCGTAGGTCGCCCACAAAAACAGCGGCATCCTGAACCAGGTCATCCCTGGTGGACGCATCTTGTGGATCGTCACGATGAAATTGAGTCCTGTGAAGATGCTCGAGAAACCGAGTATGAAGACCCCCATCAAGGCAGGAATCACAGCCGTCCCGGACTCGGCACTGTAGGGAGTGTAGAAGGTCCACCCCGTATCCAATCCTCCGGTGAAGAGAACATAGAGGAAGAAGGCCGCACCGGTGACCCACAGGTAAAAGGAACCCAGATTCAACCTTGGAAAGGCGACATCCTTTGCGCCCAGCAGTAACGGCAGCACGAAGTTGCCGAGCGCCGCGGGCACACCCGGAATGATCACCAGAAAAACCATGATGGCCCCGTGGGTGGTGAACCATTTGTTGTACATATCCGCCTGCGCTTCGACCGTGTCGGCGAACAGCGGCGTGATCAATGCCAGAGGCGAAAACAGCTCCGTTCTGACCAGCAGGGCAAAGACCCCGCCGATCAGGAACATGATCAGTACACCGATGAGGTACATGACCCCGATGCGCTTGTGATCGAGAGTGAGTGCCCAGGAGGTGAAGGTCTTCGTTACCGTCAGATAACTGGGACCGGTTGCCTCGACGGAGACAGCCACAGTTGGCGCTGTCACCGCTTGTGAATCGGATTGTGCATCCATTTCTGGCTGACTCATGCTAGTTCTCCTCCTGGAGATTCTCTGCCCCGCCAGAGTTCTGACCCAGGGATTTGATGTATTCGGTGACCCAGAGGATTTCTTTATCGGTGAGTTTCACCACTGGCATCTG
>JBBWWE010000025.1:0-2502 GCA_050256595.1 Planctomycetota bacterium | reverse complement strand
GAAATGCTCTCCGTATCCGTAGGTTGGCGGCTCATTGCGTAAGGTTAACTTGATCCGGAATCTGCCCTTGCTCCTATTTTCACGCAGGAACATTCGGTATTCGTGCTTGGGTGGTATCGGGATCTCAAATTCATCGCCAATCCATTTGGGCCCTTCGTACAACCGACGATGTCCCAGGTAAAGGTAGTTATCCCCCGCCCAGTGGCATTTCTCCCAATCGTTGCCAGCGATGCGAAACACATCGGGCCGGGCCGGTTCGAGGGTTGGCATCGCCCGTTCGATGATCTGCTGGAGCGCATCGGTATAGAGTTGAAGGTATGAACCCGAAAGATCGAGTTCTGCCTGACGAGAAAAACCGTGCTTATCAATCGGGTCGCCGATGAGTTGGTCCGCGATATGCTCGTGCGTTTGTAACAGGTCCTGAAGACTGTGCGCGATCTGATTGTTAGCCAGGCGCATCAGGGGGTCCCGTACCCCCTTCGTATCCTCCTCGTACCTCGTCAGTGACCGAAGCGCCTCATAAAGGAACGCCCGGCGTTCATCTTGCGGGGGGTGCTTGGCATCCTCGGGCGGCATGTCACCCCGCTGGATGTTATGTACGACATCTTTCCACAGTTCGTAGTTGTCGCGCGAGACACGCAAGGCAAGCTGATCCAGCCGTATATCAGCCTTCTGCTTGTCTGCGCCGTGGCATTTCACGCAAAACTTCTCAAGAAACGCAACCGCTGGATATTCTTCAGCAAACGCCGCATGCGATGAGCAAGCCACCAGCGCGGTAACGAACAGAATCCATTGATGAAGAACGGAACATTTCATGGGCAGAACGCTTTCGCGTTTCTCTTTCTACGTCAGCTACTGAAGCCAGACGCACCCCGCTGGTTCTCAAAGGCGACAACGGACCGGTGTTCCGTAGCGAAGAGTTACAAGACCTACTGGATGCCTACGGAGTCGAGTTATTACCCTCGCCTCCTTAGTAGCCTCAGTACGACGCAGCCAGAAACTAGGGAATCGCCTGCAGCAATCCCGAACAATCAGGATCTTCGAGCCAAGCTGCCGCTGGAGACAGACTGTCGGGAGTCTCTCCGCGCAGCGCTCCATGGACCAGAACGGTCGCTGCATTGCCCTCGCCGACCAGAAGCACTTCAGAAATCGCACCGCGTGCCGGCGCATCCGGGATCGACTCTGACAGGAGAGCGAGGGTCCCGAGCATCAAGGCAGCCGATGCGTCATCTGGATTCACCTCCAGGCCAGACCAGAGTCGTTCGCGCACGGAATCGATCTCTTCGGCAAAGATCTTGTCTTCTTGCCAGCGAACTGCCAGAAGCGATGGATCCAGTTCGAGGGCAATCGTCAAATCCGCCTCGGCTCCCTCGATGTCATCGCACAGAAGGCGGGCCACCGACCGCAGCAACCACGGCATACCCACATCCGAAAGACCCTCTAGTGCCGAATCAAACAGCGGCAGAGAGCCGACCGGATCACCCTGTGAGAGGAGATGGAAACCGTCACAAAGTGATGCCCGGAACTGTTCGCGATCGACCAACTCCGCCTCGGCGATGTCTTCCTCATCTTCTGAAGCGTAGACGATGATCGGTTCACTGTAGGAGCTGTAGTCATTGATTCCCCAGTAGCGAGAGGTCCATACCAGCGCAGCGCCATGGTTTCTCCAGTAACCATGGTGCCACCAGACGAGGTTGTAACTGGAATAGCACGCCCACGGCAGCGCCCAGGAGTGACACCAGGGTGTTGGATCGAGGAGGTACCAGGGACTGCACCAACCGGCCACCCAGGGATAATTCCAGACCGGACCGTAATGGCCCCAGTGGGAACCGTAATAAGTCGTGTTGTAGTAAGGCTGACACCACCAGGGTACCGGTGCACAGGTGCTCGAGGTGACCGGCATGCCACCGGTCTGGGTGACGGTTCCGCCGGAGGAAGGAAATGGCGGAAGTGGCGCAGGAACCGATCCAACGACAATTCCCCCGGGTTTGCGGGAGGATGGCGTCAGCGACGGCCCGAACGGCTTGGTGAGGGTCCCGACACCGGGTTTGGCAGTGGCCCTTGGCCGTGCAATGCGGTCGATCAGATCGCGGGTCGGACGAGACGGTTTGAGAAGCCGGGTGACGGATCGGTTCGAGTCACGAACAGCACCTGTGATGGTGACCGTTCCGAGCAAGTCTCTACGTTCTCTACGGCTCTCCGTGCGAAGTGCCGGCAACGGCTTGACCACCGGTCGCGGTGACGGCGTCACTTCTGGACGATGAAGAACGATCGGTGCCCGAGACCTGACGCGCGTCGCGCGGGCGGAACTCGAGTTCGGGATCACGGTTCCCCGTACATTGGTGGCGTTACTGGTATTTCCAGAGGTTCTGGTTGATATTCGTGAACTCGGGTGGCGAGACGACGAAGTGGAAGGGCGAACCTGTGGAGTCGAGGGGCGCACTGCCGGTCGCGACTGTGGACGTACCTGGGGAGTCGAGGGGCGCACCGTCGGTCTCGACT
>JBBWWE010000024.1:0-3961 GCA_050256595.1 Planctomycetota bacterium | reverse complement strand
CGCAGTCGTCATTGGCAGGAGGGGGGGCGCAACTCGGATCGCCGGCACAGTCACTGTCGGCGCAGTCGACATCTCCATCGCCATCATCGTCGGTGCCGTTGTCGCAATCCTCCGGGCAAGTATTGGAGGAGCCGGGAGTATCAAAGGGGAAGCCAAGATCGGCAAAGGGGAGAATCTCCCAGGAGCCGGTGCCATCGGGGCAGCGCACGATATGTGCCGGAACGAAGGTTCCATCGGGACCGATGGTATTGGGGCTGTAGATCAGTTCTCCCGCGCTGGTATTGCCGGTAATGGGATCGATGGGATTCTCGAGAAAGGCGATGGAATCGACGATAGAAGTCCAGGGGGTGCTGTCGAGGTTGCCGTCGTCGTCGGTGTCCAGGTCATCTCCTACAGCACCGAGGAATCCATCCACCAGCATGTGGGTCACGTTGTCACTGTTCTCGAAGTTGAGATCTGTCGTCAAGTCGGCCAGGCCGATAGTGAAAGTGGATTCGGCAGCTACGAACAGGCCACTGGGGGGAACGAGCACACCAAACAGACCGACGACAGCTTCGATGGTTCCGCTACCTGTAGATCCATCTCCGATCACTATGTAAGTGAGTCCCGCGATCGAACTACCCGCGGGGACTGACAGTTCAAAATACTCATCATTATCAGTACTCGATTGATCGATACGAATCTCATTGATCGTGATCTGACCTTCGAGCACAGCAGGGCTCAGGATGAGCGACAACAATAGTATCGATGCAAAAAATGGACTCTTCATCACCACCTCCAACGAAGAGACGAACCCAGGCACGCAGCAAAAGCTGACAGGCCGAATTCGATTGAAATAGGCAGACCTCCAACAACTCCCATCCTAAGGCTCACTCCGGAGACTCGCAACGCGGGGAAGTCCGAATCTCGCGGGGATCGTTGGGGACAAGAGAGAGATCCTTGGCTTGTAAATGTACAGACAGAGAAAAGATCGAAGGGTGGCAGGAGCATTGGCTCCCACCACCCCTCGATATCAAACTTACGACTACTAACTTCTAGCAAGCGTTGTAGTCACACTCAGCCAGACCATCGTCGGATGGGTCTGGGCCACAGTTCGTCGGTCCCGGATCCCCGGGGGGAGATCCGCCCGAGAAGAGAGCGGCCAGGCCGTAGATGGCATCGGCGATGTTTACGCCTCCGTCATCGTTCTGGTCGCAAGAGTCGGGACAGAGACATGCATCTCCACCGGAGAACAGTGCAGCGAGCAGGAAGATCTGGTCAGCGATGTTGAAGCCACCATCTTGGTTGGCATCACCACGCTTGAAGACAATCTGACTCGCCCCAAATGCATCGTGGTAGCGCTGGGCGAGAATCGTCTGATCCCCACCGAAGCCGCCGAATTCCCAGCTGGTACTGATGGTCTTACCGCCGGAATCGGTGTTGTAGAAGATACCCGTGACGTAGTTGGTTTCCGGTGCCGGTGAAGGAATATTACCGCCGAAGACGCCATCCGGATTGTTTTCCCAGATCGCGCCCGCTTCCGGTCCAGCAGCATCACTGGTGGCCGGGGTCAGGATATCCTGCCAGTCGTCACCAAGACCGAAGTCCTGGGTGTAGGCCGCTCCAGCGAAATCACTGGTATCGAGTCCGAAGCCACTATCGAGGCCGTTCATCGAGGTGTAACTGTCATCTCCGTCACCTGTGTCGTAAGTCGAATCGTCGTTGCCGTCACGCGAATCGAACAGTGATGCAACGTGGGCGAATCCGAAGTGGTCGCCACCTTCGAAGTAAACGTTCTTACCGTCGATGTTGGCCTGCCCGATGGCATCACCTTCTGCTTGGTCGATGCGGTAATCGGTCGGAACCGTTCCAGTCATCACCCACAAGTTGGCGACACCGGCATCATTGGCGCAGGGGTAATCGGTAATCGAAGCGCGGATCATTCCGGCATCGGCCCCGATAGCGATCAGGGCAGTCAGCATGGCGCTACCACTGTCGACGTCACCAAAGTTGCCGTTGTCCTGCAGACCTTCCATCGCCAAGACGATGTCGGTCTGGCCGCTGTAGGTCAGTACGGAAACAGCCACTACGGCCGGATTCGGGCCGCTACCACAGTCACCGATGATCTCATAGATGTGATCACCGTCAGCTACGCCGAGGTCGACGTAAGAGGAATCTGTGACCGGAGGATTGGCGATCGAGACACCGTCTCTGGTGATTTCCATCGATGCAT
Source organism: Planctomycetota bacterium (assembly GCA_050256595.1). Lineage (GTDB taxonomy): Bacteria > Planctomycetota > UBA8108 > UBA1146 > UBA1146 > UBA1146. The sequence goes on along the minus strand of JBBWWE010000024.1, from coordinate 1,749 downwards.
AGTTCGGGTTCGCAGTCCAACTAAGGGTTACGTCACCGTTGGTGCAGTCTGCCAAACCACCAGCGTTTGCCGGAGGAATGCAGTCATTGATGGTCAAAGTTCCATCACCGAGACCCGCCTGGTTGAAGGTACCGACACGGACCAGATAACTCTCTCCGGCTGTGGCGGAGAACTGGAGTTCCGCTGCAAAGTTTGTACACAGCGGGTTGCCAGCGGGCGGAGCGGGTCCACCGGGCGTGGTCGCACCGGTATCCGCATCATCGTTACACATGATGACGTTGGCTGGATCATCGCTAGTGCAGTCGCTATAGACCGCAAGACGGGTATCAAAGGTGTTTCCACCGCAGGTCGAGACCAGCACGTCGCCGGTGCTTCCAGCGGTGTAGCAGTAGTAAAGGTCGTTGAAGATGCCATCGTTACCGATGTTCATGGCGCAGACGGCCGGATCAAGATTTGGTCCGGTGGTCAGAACCGCGTTGGTGATACTGAAATCGGTATCACCGATGGCGATCGCCTCAGCACCCTCGAACCAACTGTTGGCCGGAGCAGTGTTGAAATCACAACCCGCGAAGTTGATGACACCACCGTTAGCATCGAAGGCAGTTATGAAAGCTTGTTGGGTCTGATAAGCGTCCACGGGGTCAGTTTGGTAACTGGTATCAGTCCCCGGAAGATTTGCGACCACATCTCCATCGATATCAATTTCCCAAGAGTCAACAGGGCCCACAGGATCCCAGGTCATATCCCACTGGGTGGTTCCGGGAGTTTGCTGACAGATGAGGTTTGAAACTCCACCTCCACAGGTGCAAGGACCAGCACTATCCCAGGCGATATCCATGATCCACATGTTGGTCGGGAATCCGAGCCCCACCATGTCGATGGGATTCGTCAGTCCACAGGCCGGAGCGAGAATGTAACTGCTACCGATCTGGTCGGTGGCCGGATTGGTCTGGGCCGGATCGGGAATTCCCATGAACAGGCTATTGCCCGCGGCTTGCCCATCGGGGGTGAAGATCTCGACGACAAGGGTTTCCCCATCGAGACAACCGATGACGGTCGAAGCGGAACCCGCGAGGGTTCCATCCGGATCCACAATGCCAGTTCCGAGAACGAAGTTGTAGAGTTCATTGGCGACCACAGGGACCTGGAACAGTTCCTCGTAGACCATGGTCATCCCGGTCAGAGGTCCGACGGCGCCACCGTTGATATCGATGTTCAGACGCACACGCACCGGTTGAGTGGTGCCTGCAGCTGGGTTCGAATTGAAGACGGTCGTGACGCACTTGACATCGATGTTGTCGGTGACCATGTAATTGTTACAGAGATCGTAGGCGCGGTAGTAGTGGTTGTCGGCATGCAGTCCACCGGCGTTACAGGAGACGGCCCCGCCAAAGGGTTGGTTAGAAGGTACGGGTACCAGGGTGGCCCCGTTCGTGGCGGGACATGGAGTCGAGAAGAAGTAAGTGCACTGCGCACTCGGAGCGATAGCCCCTCCCGATTCACCAACGGCGAACAGGGTGTGCCCACCATCGGTCGCAGGTGAGTAGAGGAAACTGTTGTTTCCACCGGCGCCAACACCAGCAACAGTCGTGATGAGGTTGGCTGGATCGACGGCATCGAGGAAAATACTGACCTGATCGTAGAAAACGATTTCGTCCCACGTCATCAACACTTCGCTGACTCCGGTGCTTTGGTCAGTGGCGCAGGTGAGATTGTTCACTGGAATCACAGTGGTGAATGCAAGCGTCA
>JBBWWE010000023.1:0-1918 GCA_050256595.1 Planctomycetota bacterium | reverse complement strand
ATCTTGCTTGCCGCTACATTCACTCCGCTGGGTATTCGACTCAACGATGCAAGTCGCTGGGTCGGGCTGATGAACATTCGATTCCAGCCATCGGAAATGGCCAAGTTCTGTATTCCGCTTGCCACCATAGCATTGACCGGCATCTGGCGCTTTAGCAGTGTAAGAACGCCACAGATGTCGATCTGGAGGGGCGTATTGCTGGCGCTGATTCTGGTCGGGATCCCTTTTGGGCTTACCTACAAGCAACCTGACTACGGCACTGCGGTATTCATCCTTGCGCTCGGCGCCTATCCACTATTGCGCTGGAAAGGGATTTTCAGCCGCTTCTGTTACTGTCTGGTTCCATTCACCATTCCTGCTTACTTCCACTTGTTGAGTCGTCTCGATGAAATGAAGGAGCGGTTCCTGGCGATGCACTCACCCGAGCTGGTTCCTCAGGTGTGGGCCGCCTTGCAGGCGGTGGGCAGTGGTGGTGCCACGGGCAAAGGGATTGGACTGGCAGCCAGCAAGACCCTTTACATGCACTCGGAATACAGCGATTTCATCTTTGCGGTGTTTGCCGAGGAGACCGGTTTCATCGGTGTTTTGTTGCTGATCACACTGTACATGGTGATTCTCGTCTGTGGCTGGAGACTGTCTCGACGGGTCGAAGATCCAGATCTTGCCTGTCTGGCACAGGTCCTGACCCTTGCCATCACGGCCCAGGCTGCTTTCAACATGATGGTGAACTTGGCACTGGCTCCGACCAAGGGGATTCCGTTACCTTTCTTTTCTCATGGATCTACCGGTCTGGCCGTGTTCATGGGGATGATCGGAGTGTTGCTGGCGATCTCGCGTAGCCGAGTCCGAGAGGAAATGATCTCGAAATGAAGAGGATCCTGCTGACCGGTGGTGCCACCGGAGGACATCTGTTTCCGGGAGTGGCGCTGGCTAGGGCGCTGGCCGAGTACGAGATCGCAACGCCCGTTTTTCTCGAACATGGCAAGGCGATGGAAAAACGAGTGCTCGTGGATACAGGAATCGAGCGGGTGTCGGCTCCCTGGGGTGAGCAGGGCGGACGAATCAGTGCGTTCACCCGGATCCCCGCGGCGTGCAGGTTGTTGAAGAAGGAGCGCATCGATGCGGTTGTGGCCCTCGGTGCTCTGCCCGGTGTTGCTCCGGGAATCGCAGCGTGGTTGCAGGGCAAACCGTTGTTTGTGCTGGAACAGAATCGGGTCATCGGCCTGGCCAATTGGTTGTTGAGTTTTGCGGCTCGAAAGGTGTTTTTGAGTTTTCCGCTCGAAAAGTCTTCCCGTTCACTGCGATCTCGCAGTGCAGTGCTGGGTTGTCCACTCAGAAGCGGATTCAAGCCTGCACCGTTACCGGGCGGTGACAGAGCGCAGGTGCTGATCTTCGGTGGCAGTCAAGGTTCCAGCGACATCAACAAGTTATTGCTGGAGGCGGCAGGCCACTTCCATCGACCAGTTCGATTTCAGGTTCATCATGTCTGTGGGCCCCAGAAGGAGCACGGGATCTGTGCAGAGTCTCCATCGTGTCGATTCCACATGCGCCAGGCATGGAAAGAAGCCGGAGTCGAAGCCCGCGTGAGCGCCTTCCTGGATGATCCTGCACAAGAGATGGCACGTGCAACTCTGGTGCTGGGTCGGGCGGGAGGATCCACCCTGGCAGAACTCACCGCCATCGGGCGACCTGCACTGTTGTGGCCCTATCCACATCACCGCGATCATCATCAGAAGAAAAACGCGCGCTATCTCGAGCAGATGGGAGCGGCCACGGTGGTCACAACGGAGGATTCACGCGAGATTGCCGGTGACATCGAGAATTTGCTTCGGGATACGAGAAAACTCGACGAGATGGCCGATTGTTCGAGAGCGCTGGGGTCTCCCCATGCGGCCAACCGGATCGCCGAGATGATAGG
>JBBWWE010000022.1:0-5619 GCA_050256595.1 Planctomycetota bacterium | reverse complement strand
TTCATGATGTGATCCACATAACGTGACTGCTCCTTGAACCTGCCCTTGAGACCCTCACCGAAGAAGGTGGCCGCGTTCGAGGAGATCTCTCCGCCGAACAGATCGAGGCTGTAGGTGAACCAGTAGTTGATCGACCTCTGAATCATGTCGAGCGGGATACCGCCTGCCTTCATCGGATCGCCGTCTGTCTCCCGGGTGAGTTCGGCGCTGCGTTTGATGATCCGGTCGAGTCCGCTCTCTCCGACAAATAGGTGGTGAGCCTCTTCGGTGAGCATGAAGTCGCAGGTGCGTGCCAGTGGCTCGAAACCACTCTCGGCCAGAGAGGCGAGCTGGAACTTACCATCCCGGTCGGTGAAGTGTGTGAAGCAGAAGAACGAGAGCCAGTGATCGCAGGGCTCGTTGAACGCATTCAGAATGCGCGGCTTGTCTTCATCGCCGCTGCGACGGCAAAGAAGTTCCTCTGCTTCGTCGCGGCCATCTTTGCCGAAAAATCGGAAAAGCAGGTAGACCATCGCCCACAGGTGACGACCCTCTTCTACGTTGACCTGGAACAGGTTTCTCATGTCGTAGAGGGAGGGAGCGATGGTGCCTAGAAATCGTTGCTGTTCGACGGAGGCCGGCTCGGTATCAGCCTGGGTCACGATGATCCTGCGCAGGTTTCCGCGGTACTCGCCGGGGATCTCCTTCCAGGTGGGTTTTCCGAAGTGATCACCGAAACCGATGCTATTGGTCTCATTGGTGGGGGTCAGGAAAATGCCCCACCGGTATTCCGGCATCTTGACGTAATCGAAGTTGGCCCAGCCGCCCGATTCAACCGAGATCGCAGTCCGGAGATAGATGTCGTTGGTCTGGAATCCGGCAGGTCCCATGTCGTTCCACCACTCCATGTAGAGTGGTAGCCAGTGTTCGAGAGCCCGCTGGAGACGTTTATCTCCGGCCAGATCGACGTTGTTGGGAATCTTCCCGCTTCGATCAACCTTGCTCATCGATCATCCTCTTCCCCGGTTTTAAACCCGATCCCAGGCGAATTCCGGTCTCTCCGGTCGCCCGTACAGTGTCAGTGCACCCTGCGGCCCCGTCGCGTTGGGACGGATGAAGATCCAGTTTTGCCAGGCACTGAGACGACCGAAGATCTTGCTCTCCAGATTCTCTGGGCCCGCAAACCGCAGATTGGCCTCCATCCCGGTCAAGGAATCGGGAGACAGGCTCACTCTCTCATCGATGGCGACAGGGACCATGTCCTCGTAGTCGAACTCATCGAGTGCCTCGGTGACGAGTCCCATCTGTTCGGCCGACGATGCGTCGAGACAGGAGTAGTTCCCCTGGATTGTCTCGAGCAGTTCTGCTTCCCCTAGCAGTCGACATGCGCTGCGGGTGATATCGGTGGTCATCGGCAGCAAGCCCTCGTTCATTGGCGATCTCTGGATCTCGACTCCCTGTTCATCGAGCATGTAGATCCGGTCACAAGCCAGAGCGATCTCCAGCATCGATCCGCCGAAGCAAGACCCCTGCTCGATGAGGGCGAAGAAACTGCACGAAGTCCGTTCCAGGCGCTGGATCACATGAGTCATCAGGTGAAGGATCTGGTCGACGAACCAATCCCCTCGATGTTCGATGAGAATCTTGTCCCAGCCCAGCATGTCGTCGAGGTTCCCCTTGGTCTTGATGACGCAGAGGCCGATTCCGTTGCGATTGACTCGCAGGTCGAGCAGAGCGTCCTCCAGTTCCCTTGCGAAGCGCAGCGGCCAGAAGGAATCTCCTGCAGCATGGATTTCTTCCAGCGTCGAGGGAGCTTGCGTCACCGGAGGAACCTCGATGGTGAACTCTGCGGTGCGTTTGTCGGGCTGGAAGGCGACCGAAAGGGTCGAGGTGCTTCGTACAAGGTCGACATCGGAGACCTCGATCGGTCCCAGAGTGATGCCCTGGCGCTCCTGTCGCTCGGGTCGCTCCTGCTGGATCTGGTCGAGGTGTTCCGTCAACTGCTCATCGAAGCGAGATCGTGGAGCGACCACATCAACGAGTCCCCATTGCAGCGCACGTTTACCTTTGAATCCCTCGGCGAGGGTGCAGAAGACGTCTGCTCGATCCCGACGCACCTTGCGCTTGTCGACCAGACGAGTCAGTCCACCGGTTCCTGGTAGCACTCCCAGGAGGGGGGTTTCCGGCAGGCTGACGGCGCTGTTACCGTCATCGATGAGCCAGATTTCATCACAGGCGAGGGCCAGTTCATATCCTCCGCCGGCACACGGTCCTGTCACCGCACAGATCGTTCGCACATCGGATTGAGCCGCCCAGTCCTCCAGTTCGCAGCGTGTCTCGTTGGTGAACTTGCAGAAGTTCACCTTCCAGGAGTGGCTTGAGATTCCGAGCATGTGAATGTTTGCACCGGAGCAAAAGACCTGGTCATGGTTACTGCTGATCACGAGGGAAGTGAGATCAGGATGCTCGAATCGAAGGCGGCGGACGATGTCCGCGAGTTCGATATCGACTCCGAGGTCGTAGGAGTTCAACTTCAGGTCGTAGCCATCTCGGAGCGGGTAATTGGGATCCACGCTCATGTGGATGGTCATCACCTGGCCCTCTTTTGTGACGTCCCAGTGTCGGTATTGTGAGGGATCCACCTGGAAGGAGATCGGTTCCATCATCTGTTCCCTTCCACCGGGTCTTCACGGAGATGATCGGATCCCGGGCAGGGTGCGTTCAGTGGCCCAGGAACCGGATCATCCTGCCGCATGGAGGGTGATGGGGCAACCATTCCGGCGTTTCTGACCGCGGCTCTGGTTGCTGGATCACCATGATTCGCTGGTTCCTGGCGGTTTCATCCGGATATGATCTGCCATTCGTGGTGGATTCATCTCCAGAGTCAGGAAGGGTGGTTTCGAGCCATGCGGCGTACGATGCTGCACTCGAAAATTCACAGGGCCACGGTCACGGAGGCCAACCTCGAATACGAGGGAAGCGTGTCGATCGACACCGATCTTCTCGAGGCCGCTGACATCGTATCGGGGCAGCAGGTCCACATCTGGAACATCACCCGGGGCAGTCGCATTGTCACCTACGCTCTTCCCGGGGAACCAGGATCGGGAATGGTCTGCATCAACGGTGCAGCCGCCCATCAGAACTCTCCGGGAGATCTGGTCATCATCGCGAGTTGGGCAGAACTGGAAGAATCACGGGTTCGTGATCACCAGCCAAGAGTGGTGCGTGTTGATTCAAACAACCGCATCATCGGTACCTGGCAGGAAGTCCCCGGGCCTTCCCGTTCCGCCGACTTCGGGTATCCACTCACCAGTAGCCGCCGATCGGGGGGACATGTCGCAGGAACAAACCACCCGCACCTTGCAGGTCAACGGTGAATTACATCATGTCGCATTCCCCGTTCATCACAGCCTGCTCGAGGTACTGCGCGAGGAACTCGGACTGACCGGAACCAAACATGGCTGTGAACTGGGAGAGTGTGGAACCTGCACCGTTCTGATCGACGGAAAGCCGCTGCTCAGTTGTCTCGAGCTGGCTGCAGAGTGTGAAGGCCGCGAGATCGAGACGGTCGAGGGGATGATGCGCGGCAATGAGCTTCATCCGCTGCAATCTTGTTTTGCCGACCTCGGAGCCGCCCAGTGTGGCTACTGCACTCCAGGTATCCTGCTGGCAGCACAGGCTTTACTGGCAGAAAACGATGCTCCCAGTCGAGATGAGATCATCACTGCTCTGTCCGGAAATCTGTGTCGGTGCACCGGATATCACAAGATTCTCGAAGCGGTCGAATGGGCGGCAGCCCAGATACGAGGTGACGAGTCATACCGTCTTCCAGAGAGTGCATTCTATGGTGATCCGGTGCCCGGAGAGAAGGCCACCGATGCATGAATCCCGTCCATCAGATGACGAGAAAGGCCCGGTGACCAGCGACGAACTGCGCCTGATCGGAACCCCATTTCGACGCGTCGATGGCCGCGCCAAGGTGACCGGTCAGACTCGCTTCGCCGATGACCTTTTCTTTCCACGCATGGTCCACATGAAACTGGTTCGCTCGACCGTACCTCATGCCCACATCGTCAGTATCGATACCTCGAAGGCGCAAGAAATTCCCGGAGTGCTGGCTTTTCTGACCGGTGATTCGATGCCGGTTTCCTTCGGTATCCTGCCGGTCAGCCAGGACGAACATGCCCTCTGTCAGGACAAGGTTCGTTTCGTCGGAGACCCGGTGGTTGCGGTGGCGGCATTGACCGAGGACCAGGCGCACGAGGCCGCGCTTGCCGTTGAGGTCAAATACGAGTCGCTCGAGACGATCGCCACCATCGACGAGGCGATCTCTACCCCCGAGCCGAGGATTCATGATTACGGTGATGAGGGAAACCTACACAAGAAACTCTCGATGGAGTTTGGTGATACCGAGGCCGGATTCGCCGAAGCCGATCATATCTTCGAGGATGTACTCTATTTCGAGGGCAATACCCATCTAGCGATGGAACAACACGCGACCGTGGCACTCACCGAGGAGACCGATCGGGTCACCGTTTACTCGTCGACTCAGACTCCTCACTATCTGCACCGCTCGCTGGCCAAGGTGCTGGAACTGCCCGCCGCCAGGATTCGCGTCATCGCCTGTCCCAACGGTGGAGGATTCGGTGGCAAGAGCGATCCCTTCAACCATGAGATCTGTGTCGCAAAGATGGCGATGTTGCTGGGAAGGCCGGTGAAGATCTGTCTCACACGAGAAGAGGTATTCTACTGCCATCGCGGTCGCCATCCGGTGCTGATGAAAATACGAACCGGGGTCAAGAAGGACGGCAAACTCACCGCACAGCATCTTCAGACCGCTCTAGATGGTGGGGCTTACGGTAGTTATGGCGTTGCCAGCACCTATTACACCGGAGCGCTACAGACGGTCACCTACGAGCTACCGAAATATCGCTTCGATAGCATCCGCGCCTTTACCAACAAACCACCCTGCGGTCCGAAACGTGGCCACGGAACTCCGCAGCCACGATTTGCCTTCGAGGTGCACCTCGACAAGATCGCCCACGAACTGGCGATCGATCCGGCGGATCTTCGCCTGGAACAACTGGTTGCTGCCGATAGCGTCACCTCCAACTGGTTGAAGATTGGTTCGATGGGACTCGGCAAGTGCATCGAAGCGGTGGTGGCCGGTAGTGGCTGGCGTGCACGTTACGGCAATCTACCGGAGGGAAGAGGACTGGGACTCGCTTGCGGTTCTTACCTCAGTGGTGCGGGTCTCCCCATCTACTGGAACCACATGCCACAGTCGGGGGTCCAGTTACAACTCGATCGTTCCGGTGGTGTGGCGCTCTTTTGTGGCGAGACCGAGATCGGGCAGGGATCGGACTCGGTGATCGCCGCCATCACTGCTGAGATTCTCGGCATCGATCTCCACGACATCCGGCTGTGCGTCGCGGACACCGACCTGACCCCGGTCGATCTAGGCAGCTACTCGTCGCGGGTCACCGTGATGGCAGGGAATGCTGCGATCCAGGCGGCCGAGCGAGCACGGGATCTTGTCGCCAAGGGTGCTGCCGAGGAACTTGATGTGCCGGCCAGGGAACTGGTTTTCGCCGAAGGACGGGTCTTCCATGGCGAGGATCCGGACAAGTCGATGAGTTT
>JBBWWE010000021.1:0-2884 GCA_050256595.1 Planctomycetota bacterium | reverse complement strand
AGATAGGCGAGGACTCGATCCTTCTGGTAATCGTGCAGCAACGGTGTTGCCAGACCAGCGACCAATGACCCCAGTAGCACCAGGACTACAAATCGACGTCTCGAGATCCCTGAAACCCAAATCATGGCGGCCACCGTCGGTACCAGTACCAGCGCGGTACCCAGATCGGGTTGCATGGCGATGAGTAAAAATGGCAGGGCAGCGATCCCGATGATCTTCAGCAGTGCACCCCAGCCTTCAGACTCCTTGCTCGGGCGCATCAGGTGGGCCATGAACAAGATGGTAGAGATCTTGGCCAGCTCCGATGGCTGCATGCCGAATCCTCCGTAACGAATCCAGCGCACCACACCGCCTTGCGCAAGTTTCCACGCCATCATCATCAACAGCACCCCGATGGTTCCCCAGAAAAACAGGGCTGCGAAACTCTCGATCTTTCTCGGCGAGACCAGGGAAAGGGTTGCCATCAAAATGAGCCCGAGCAGGATTTTTTTCATGTGACTGATGGCATAGGGGCCCGGGAAACCGCTTTCCGGACCATCCGCTGCACTTTGTACGAAGATGGTTCCAACCACCAGCAACCACAGACTGGTCACCAGGAGCAAGAAGGCAACCCCTGCCCAGCCCTCTCGCCAGCCGTCGATGGCATTGGTCAGAAAACTCCTCATCGCAACAACTCCATGTCGCGATGGTCGACGAGCCAGTCGAGCATCTGCGCCAGCAACGGAGCGCAGGTCTCGCCACCGTGACCGGTAACTCCCTGAACCGCGATCGCAAACGCGATGCGTGGTTCCACCACGGGAGCAAAACCTATGATCCAGGCGTTATTCCGAGCGGACCCGCTGATGGCCGCGGTTCCTGTTTTGACCGCCAGGTCAAAACGTGCCAGGCCGTATTCAGGCCTCGACGCGGTACCAGCCCGGTCGCGCACTGCTGATACCATGCCATCGATCACCGTCTCGTAATGCTTCAGATCAATTTGCGGTTTCAGACCCTCGGGGGCGGTTTCCTCGATCAACCGGATCCCGGGAGTGGCACCACGATGCGCTATGCTCAGAGCAACCTGAGCCATCTGCAGGGGGGTGGTGGTAAAACCGCGCCCGATGGCGCTGCCGGCCGGATTGGAATCGGGACGGATTTCTCGCGCCTCGCCGACGGCACCGCAACCGGTCCGCTGCCACAGGCCCAGCTGGCGCGATCCCGCGACCAATCTTTCGACACCGAGTCGATTGCCCAGGTGGTAGAAATACACGTTACAAGAACGAGAGAGCGCCAGTGGCAGATCCAGTTCGAGTCCTCTGGGATGATTTGAACAACGATTTCGATTCGGTTGAGAACGATCGAGGATGCCATCGCAGGTGATTTTCTCATCGGCTTGTACGACTCCAGCTTGCAGAGCCACGAGTGCAACGACCGTCTTGAAGGTCGATCCTGGGTCGATAGGCCAGCAACTGACCCGATCAAAAAACCAGCCTTTTTCTGAACGGATCCTTTCAGAATAGAGTTCTCGATCTCGGTAGACCTCCATTCCCTGGGCCGGCAAGGAACACCAACCCAGTGCCTGACCACTCTGAACATCGAGAACCACGGATGCACCCTGTTCGATTCCAGCTTCGGTGAGCCAGCGGCCACACTGCTGGCTGAACTCGAAATCTATCGACAGGGTGACATTCTGGCCCCTCTGGGCCGGAGCCACCTGGAGCGGAGTTCCGACCAACCGCCGACGATGATCGAGAATCCGGATCTCGGCTCCTGGCCTTCCTCTCAGCGTCTCTTCCAACCCCATCTCCAGACCGCTACGACCGACTCGATCGGAACTGTGGTGCGAATAAGGACGTAGCGCCTCGAAGGTCCTTAGATCCCGTAGAGCCAACTGATCGATGATAGGTTCCTGCCGTTGCTTCCAGCGTTCCACCTCACGATCGGTGGGCAGGCCGGCATTTCCGAGTAATTGACCGAGAAATGGATCCTCGGGGTGGACTCTCCTGTGAGTTTCCTGGAGATGGATTCCGGGCCAGTCCTGCGGGTGCTTGCTGATCTCGATCACCAGATCTGGTGGAACCTTCTCCATCAACAGGTGTCGTTGCCGACGGAACATCCACTCACGATCCTGTACATCGACGCGCTGATCCTGGACCCGCGCATAGACCTGCTCGACACGATTCCATAACTCACCTGGATTCAATTTCAGTTCACGTTCGAGTCGCCGGATGCCGATTTCTCCTGCAAACAAGCGCATCGGATCGATGAACACCGAGCAGGTTTCCCCATCCTCTTCGGTGCGTATCCCGGGAAAGTCCTCCGGCCGTCTGGCGATGGCCGAACTCAATTTTCGGCCACTCTTCATGTCCAGATTCTTCAGCCAAGCATGTTCGGCGAGAGTTTCGCCACTGATGAAACCGGTCCTCAGTTGCTCTCTTGCACCCTGTAACGACGACCACAGGGCATCTGCATCCCAGGGGAAGCCAGCGGTTGAACTGTCGATCACCCGGGAGAGGCGGCGCGCTACCCAGCGAACAGGTTCCAGTTCGGAGAGCAAAAAAGTGGCTCGAATCTCGGGGACGTCACTGGCCAGGAGCACTCCACGGACATCACGAATCTCACCACGAGGACCGGGAATGTACCGCACCGACCGATGGATGCTGGCTGCGCGTAGTGCATGCTGCCGCCAATCCAGCGCCTGCAGTTGGACCAGACGCCAGCCAAGCACCAGCACCATCAGGAAGATCAACAATGCCAGCGACAGGATGCGGCTTCTTTGCAATGATCAAACTCCTGACAGACCCACCAGCACTAAATCAGAGCGGATATCGGGCGCTGCTCAACAAGGGTGACATGAGATCGAGAATCGGAAACAAGAGCCCAGCGACCACGACCGACAGCAGCA
>JBBWWE010000020.1:0-7529 GCA_050256595.1 Planctomycetota bacterium | reverse complement strand
CTCAAGGCGGTGGCTGGGGTGGCAACTTCGGCAGACGTGGCGGCGGTGGAGGAAACAACAACGGTGGTGGGAATAACAGCGGCGGTGGGAATAACAGCGGCGGCGGGAACAACAACGGCGGCGGCCCCGGAGGCTTTTGATCGTCCGGTTTGACGAGGAACAGTACTTTCATGCTCGACGGTAGCGGGGCTATGATCCCCCCATGCTGAAGACGGAAAAGGACTACTCCGACCCCTTCGTGCGACAGTTGAGTCTCTTCCTCGACAACCATGTCGGAAAATTGCGCGAAGTTCTTCGTTGCCTCACTACTGAAGACATCCTCGTCCATGCCATCACCGTCGTCGATAGCGCCGACTATGCCATCGTTCGCCTCATCGTCGATCGAGTAAGTACTGCACGCCAGGTACTCCAGGAACACGGCATCCCCGCATCGATGAATCCAATTATTGCCGTCGAGGTCCCCAATGAACGGGCGGGATTGCGGATGATCTGTCGTTCGTTGATCCAGGCAGAAATCAACATCCACTACGCCTACCCGATGCTGACACGCCCCCACGGTTTCGGTGTCTTCATCGTTCATGTCGATGAGAACAATACCGCCAGGGAACTGCTCATGAATGATGGATTCAAGTTACTCGACGAGAGCGATCTGGGACTGGCCGGGCTCTAGGGTGGCAGGGACAAAAAGAAACCCCCCGGCCCGAGGAGACAGGCCGGAGGGTGCGTGGACCCTGGTATAAACCGATAGTCCACGGTGTGTCCCCCGAATCTCCCACGAAGATCCACCAACCCGAAGGTTGCGAACGGTGCCGACGTTTCTGCCGAAGCAGATTCAGGAGATATCCCCCGAAATCATCCTGAAATACGCACAGGCACCTGCGAGAAACTCTTTGTAATTTCCAGCATAACCACATGCATAACTTCGACTAGCCCTGTCGAGCTACAGCAGCAACGAAACCTCTGAAGTTATGACAGTATCGTATGCAAAGGAGATGACGGTGTTTTCTCAGATGCACAAGAACACCCGCTGGGATGATAGTCAGCGTAACCTTTAGCCAGGAAAGACATCATTCGAGAGGTTTCACACCCTTTCGCACCCCATCGATGGAGAGCTGAATGACATAACTGACAAGTTGGTCGATCTCTTCTGGTTTGAGAACCTGGAGCGGCATCTTTGCCAGAGCATTGTCAAAAGTTGGCTGCTTCAGATAGCCGTGGAGCCATAGTGACATCTTACGCAGTTGGTTTGCCTCATCTTCGATGGCCAGAAATAGTTCTTTCTTCGCCTCGTAACGATTGGGATCGTCCTGACGCATCGTTTCGAGGTGATCGGAGAAGGACTGCATCCGCTCGAGCCGCCGCACAGAAACCTGAACGAGTGGTGGCTGTAACACTGCACCACGGCCATCCACCTTGTGACACAGGATGCAGCGTTTCTTGGCCACCAGGTGACCCAGTTTCGCCCTCCTCTGGAAAGCTGGATCCTCGGTCAGGGACAGATCTGGAAGGCCCTGAGCCTCGACAGTGGACTCCTGTGAGGCTGGTGGGTGCGGCTCCGAAGGCGCGGGATCGGGGGCCTTGGTTCCGACTACGGGATCTAAACTGTCAGAGTTTCCCTGACCGACTGTTGGCTCACCATCCACGCCCGGGTGCTTCTGGACAGAGTTAATTTTTACCGGTGTTTTCTGTTCAACACCCTCGACACCATCACCACAAGAGACGAGAGATATCAGGATGACTGCCAGCAACAGCGGAAGACTCCAGCGCAAAAACCCAACCACATGGAGCCATCCTGGAGTTGGCCTGGTGCTCAATTCCCGCATCGCTTCATCCTCTCTCTAACTGAGCCTAGTCGCGATACGGTGCGGTGCAAGACCATCGATACCCTCTCTCCTGCTTCTTCCTGGAGTGATAGGATGCCCACCTAGGAGGTACTGGGATGATATTGCGAAGTTCAATCACTTCCTGCTCACTGTCCTGGATGCTAACCGTGTTGTTGCTGGGATCTACTGCTGGATGGGCCGACGAAAACACGGAGCGGATCGACGCCCTGGAAGCCCTCTATGAGGCTGAAGCAGACAAGAGTAACCAACGATCTGCAGCGACAGAATTTGAACCTAAATTCGAAGCACTTGCACAGGAACTCGCCGGTACCAAGAGCGGCCTTCGGGCCGAGCTATGGGTGCTCCGAAATCACTGGTGGAAACGTACAGCGGGAACGATGGAGCAGGCGGCAAATAAACAAGCTCGCCGCCTGATTGAAGAGTATTCCGATTCTCCCCAGCTCTCACGCATCGCTGAATTCCGTTATCTGTACGGCCGTGACGCGGTCAATTCTCTGATGGATGAACTCATCCAGGCCAGTCCACATGATCGGGTCGATGCCTGGGCCATCCACGCCAAGGCTTTCGGCCTGCGCAGGAGTAAAGATCAACAAGATGTATCGCGCCTGCGCGAGAACCTTGAGTTGTTGAGAGATCGCTACGGCGAGGTTGCGTATCGCGACTCCACATTCGGTGCCATAGCAAAAGCGATGTTGAATCCTCATCCAAGCGAGCGGCTACAGGTGGGCAATGTCGCTCCGGAAATCGAAGGTACCAATGTCGATGGAACCAGTTTCCGGCTCTCCGACTTCAGAGGAAAAATCGTATTGATCGATTTCTGGGGAGACTGGTGAGGGCCTTGCCGGGCGATGTACCCGCACGAGCGGTCGCTCGTGGAGAAATACAACGAACACTTTGCCATCGTCGGTATCAACTCGGATCGAGGTCGAGATAGACTCAAGGAAGCGATGGTGCGCGAACAGATCACGTGGACTTCCTTCTACGACGGTGGCGGCACTGGAGGACCCATCGCCACGCGCTGGGGAGTCTCTGGTTGGCCAACGCTATTCCTGCTCGATCCCTCCGGGACGATTCGCCACAAGGGGTTGCGAGGCGAAAAACTGGAAACAGCCATCAAGGAACTACTCGTCGAAATGGGGGTAGAACTTGCTCCCGATGTGCGCAAGAAGGAACTCTAACCCTGAAGACCTCTCACCTCGATCGAGTGTGAGTCGCTAGCAGTTCCGAGCACGACGATCCTGGTGAGCCAAGCGGATCAGGGCACCCAGCATCCGCAATCCATCCCGAATTGGCCTGATGGTACTACGGCCATCATCGGACCAGGTGATCGGAATCTCGACGATGCCCAGTTCGTGTCTGCGCGCTGCCAGTAATAGTTCGATATCGAAAGCGAATCCGTCCTCTTCAAGTTGATCGAAGATAGGAATCAACTTGTCACTCCTGAACGCTTTGCATCCACACTGAGTATCCACCACAGATAGATTTGTCATGAAGTGCACCGTTCTGCGGAACAGAGTGCCCAGCATCACGCGCAAGATTCCCTGGGAGACCTCGATTTTGGACCCAGGAAGATGACGTGATCCACAGGCAAGATCGGCTCCCTGCTCCAGCGATCTCAACAGAGGCAATAGCATCTCCGGTGCTGCTGAAAGATCCGCATCGAGATATGCGATCGTATCTCCACGCGCGCAAAGTACTCCGTGACGTACTGCAGCTCCCTTACCTCGATGGCGATCGAGGCATTCAAATCGAAGTCGAGTTTCTTTTTCCAACCATGGCGCCATGAAGGAGGATGGATCATCGGTACACCCATCGGAAACGATGATCAGTTCGCCGCCGATCTCATCTTCCAGGAACTCCAGAACGGTCTGTATCGTCCTCTTGAGCAGAGGAACACCGTTTCGAACCGGAATCACCACCGAGAGCACCGCTTCTCCTCTCGCATCATCGCGCCACACTGAGAACTCGTCTTCTCCTCCGATGAGCGCACGCGTCGCACCCTCGGGCAAGCCCGCTCAAGGCTTGAATATGCCGATTCCGGCAAAAGATGGGATCCTTATGCGGATTCAGATTATGTTCCGGAAAGGCGGTTGGAGTGACAACTCAACCGGGAGACCGCGTCGCACTAGCGCTGGGTGGTGGTGGTGCTCGTGCCGCCTATCAGGCGGGATTCCTGCGATATATCGGACGAAGACTGCCGCAATTACGCTTCTCCATCCTGTCAGGAACATCTGCCGGCGCCATCAATGCAGTACACCTGGCTCGCCACCAGGGATCGCTCCACGAAGCGGCGGAGGATCTTCGAAAACTGTGGTCCCAACTGACGGTAGACCAGGTATTCAACGCAGATACTGGATCACTTGCCAAGATCGTCGCACGGTGGGGACTTCGGCTCATCAGTGGTGGAAGCACATTCGCACCGACAACACGTGGACTTGTCGATACCGATCCGCTCAGGAAATTCCTTTCGCGCCAGACAGATCATCTGGAAAACGGAAAAATCCCAGGTATCGAGGAAAATATCCTTCGCGGTCGTCTTCATTCACTCGCCATCACCACTACCGATTACAACACCGGGCGATCCGTCACCTGGATTCATAGCAAGAACGCAAATGAATGGGATCGAACCTACCGAACAGGCGTCCAGACGAAGATCAGCCTTGATCACATCATGGCATCGTGTGCCATTCCGCTCGTCTTCCCTGCCATCCAGATCGGTGATTCCTGGCACGGTGATGGCGGTGTTCGACAAACCACTCCTCTGTCCCCTGTGTTGCACATGGGTGCAGATAGAATCCTCGCCATCTCTACGCGAAACCTGCCTGATGATGCTGAACCAAGGAAAATTGCTTCTAGCAACTATCCCCCACCTGCACAGGTAGCCGGAATATTGATGAATGCCGTGTTCCTCGATGCACTCGAGTTCGACTCCGGCAATGTGCAGCGGTTCAATCGCTTGCTTGAAAAATTGCCTCCGGAGGATCGCTGTGGTCTACGCCCGGTGGAACTACTCACCGCTCGTCCGAGTGAAGACCCAGGAGTGCTAGCGAGCGAATTCGAAGCTCGCTTACCGGGCCCCTTCCGTTTTCTCGCGAGAGGCCTGGGAACACAGGAGACCGAGAATCACGACTTACTCTCCCTGCTGATGTTTCAGCCGGAATACATCGAAGCGTTGCTGTCGCTGGGAGAAAAGGATGCACGGGATCGAGCCGATGAGGTGATTCCATTTCTCATCGGTGATCGCAAGGCCTCACTTACCGCCTAGTTACGTACAACCTGTTCCTTCAACTTATTTGTATTCTGAAGTTGAACGCGTACCGCGTGCTTGCTCGCATCGGGAATGATCGAATTCCGGATGGTTCCCGTTCCATCCTGGTACCACATCACCGCAGCGGTGCCATTACCGGTGATGGCCACCAGGTTTCCATAGTGCTGGGGCAAGAGCAGTTGGGTGCGCATTTCCCCTTGTCCCCGGGCAGGTCTCGGCTTTCCTAACGCATCGAGGCCGATGGAAATGTCATAGGATTCCTCGATGACTTCGGACTCCCACAAACCGATCAATCCCTCATAATCCGCAGAAACTGGAGTCGAGCCACCGACTAACCAACCAATCGTGATTCCTGAAATGACACCAAACAACAGTCCAGCCAGGGATCCCTGAATCCACATCTTCTTCATCGATAATTCTCCTTACTCACAAGATTCTTGACAAATCATACGGGTCTCTCGTCTTCTTCATTGGATCATGGACTGAGCCATCCGCAAAGAAAGGAACAACTCGACCGGGTTGCTCGACCTGTCGATCTAGATGACGATGTTCACCCACACAGATCTCGCGGCATGGAGGGCTCATGTGCATTTCGCTCTGCTATCTTCTTCTGCTTCTTGGAGGCTCGCCTGACGGTGCCATTTCCACTTCTTCCGATCAGGTAGTGACATCCATTGCCTTCTGGAATCTGGAAAATCTCTTCGACTACGAAGACGACCCAGAAAATTCAGGGGATGATGAGTTCCTACCCGATAAGGAGTGGGACCAGGATCGGTACAACCGGAAACTCGCTCACCTGGCTCGTGCTGTCGATTCGCTGGATACAAATTTGCTCGCCGTTTGTGAGGTAGAAAACCGTCGAGTACTGGAGGACCTGGTCTCCCAGGCAGCACTCGAACCCGACGGATGGTCCATCGTCCACATCGATTCACCGGACCATCGAGGAATCGACCTGGCCCTGCTCTACCGGGCTCCTTTTCAACTGGGTGGACCGGCAGAACTCCATCCCATCGACATGGGTGGCGGAAACATCGCAACTCGAGGAATTCTCGAGGTACCGATGAAAGTCGCCGGGGCGCCCATCGTGGTAGTGGTCAATCACTGGCCGTCTCGCTACGGAGGTGCCACTGAGAGTGCCCCGAAAAGAGCGGCCGCCGCCAGTACAGCAAGAAAGATCATCGATCGACATCTGGAACAAAATCCCCGGGCAGACATCGTCATCGTTGGAGATCTCAACGACGATCCCTGGGATGCATCTGTTCTCAGGGTCCTGAAAGCTGTCCGCGAACAACGCACCGTCGAACACCCCTACAATCTTTCTCCCGCTCAAGATGGAAAATTGTCACCTCGTTTGTGGAACCCTTCCTGGGCTTTCGCATCGGGATCAGATATCGGAACTTATTACTACTGGAATGATTGGACGTGGAACTGTTTCGATCAAATCATCGTCAGTCCAGGGATGCTCGATTCAGACGGAATCAGTTTGGTGAAGGGAAGTGTCGCGGTTCATCACCCGGAGTTCATGACCGATTCGGTAAAGAATGCCAGCCGTCCCGCTAGATTTCGTAAGTTTCGCGGTAACTGGGAAGAAGGCTACAGTGACCACTTCCCGGTAAAGGCGAAGATCCAGATCGAAACTCCGAAGCCACCCGGCGCTACACCGGCTCCTGGCGGTCGCAAGAAGGGGGAGGAATAAGCACCCCTTCTCGGGTATCCTGTGGATCGTACAGAATCCAGAATGCAAGGAACTGCTTCCATGTTCGAGGCGTTCCATCTTCTCTCCAGGAAAGGGAGTTCTCTCCATGCTTTCAATATTGTTGACACTCGCAATCGGGACCATGACCCCCGTTGCCGATCCCGTCCCCTCCTCCGAGGCATACCCGCTGGATGTCTGTGCGGTATCCGGTAAAAAACTGGGCTCGATGGGCAAACCGATCGATTTCATGCATGAAGGTCGCCAGGTTCGCTTCTGTTGCAGAGGTTGCGTCCCAAGGTTCCAAAAAGGTCCAGAAAAGTACCTGGCTGAAATAAACAAGAAGATCATCGAGGCGCAAAAGAAATCCTACCCCGTCGATCATTGCCTTCTTTCGAATGAAAAATTGGACGAGAGTGCCAAGGATATGGTGGTCAAGAATCGGCTGGTTCGTGTCTGCTGTGGAGGCTGTGTCAAGAAGATCAACAAGGATTCCGAAGCGGTGCTCAAAAAACTTGACGCAGCAATCATTCAGAAGCAAACGAAAGATTATCCGCTAACCAAGTGCGTCATCTCGGAAGAAGATCTTGGAAGCATGGGGCCTGCCAAGGATGTGATCGTTGGCAATACACTGATCAAGGTTTGCTGCCCGGGTTGCATCTCGAAAGTCACCGCCGATCCAGCAAAATTTATCGAGATGGTCAATTCTGCCAAGAAATCCGAT
>JBBWWE010000019.1:0-2872 GCA_050256595.1 Planctomycetota bacterium | reverse complement strand
ACCCGCATCGGGTCGTGCCATCTTCTGTGGCGGCGGGAAAATGAATGCCGGGGCCACGTTCTGGGGGGAATGACGGTTGCGCTCGATCTTGCTGTTCCTGACATTGCTGGGCTTCTGGCTGCTCCTTTCGGGGCAGTTCGACTCACCCTTCTTGATCACTTCCGGGGTGCTCGCCAGCGTCTTGACCGTCTTCATCTGTAGACGACTCGATTTGATCGGCAGCCAGTACCAGCCCTTCGAGTCACTGCTCGGGTTCCTGCTCTACCTGCCGTGGCTACTGGTCCAGATCGTCAAGGCGAGTCTCGATGTGACCTGGAAGTGCTGGTCTCCCCGCCCTGCGATCGCTCCCCGACTGGTGGAAGTACCGTCGCAACTTGAGCACCCTCTGGCAAAAACGCTACTGGCGAACTCCATCACATTGACTCCCGGTACCGTGACCATCGACGTCAGAGAGAACACCTTGCTGGTTCATGCCCTCAGTGAACGCGCACAAAGAGGAGTCCTCGAGGGCAAGATGGAGCAGCGGATTGCCAGGTTGGTGCCGGAAGATCCGCAAGCCGTGGATCAGCAGGAGGAGACTCGATGAATTTCGATGCCCATCTGATCGCAGCACTACTGGTCCTTACCGGCGCCTTCCTTTCGATGATTCGCGCCACCCGCGGACCGACCAGTTACGACCGAGTGCTGGCGGTCAACGTATTCGGCACCAAGGCGGTGATGCTGCTCGCCATCATCGGCTTCATCGGGGATCGCAGCGGATTTCTAGACATCGCCATTCTTTACGGACTGGTCAATTTCATCGCCACCGTCGCACTGCTTCGCTTCGTCGAGACCAAGAGGCTCACCTGATGGGGGAAACGATCGCCGATATCCTGCTGATCCTGGGCGGATTCATGGCATTGAGCGGTGCCCTCGGAGTACTACGTCTGCCCGACTTCTACTCGCGACTGCATCCAGCCGGAACCGCAGACACCCTGGCACAGTTGCTGGTCATCGCCGGTCTCGTGCTGCATCTGTGGATCGACCCGAACGGCTCCTACCTGGCGATGGGAAAACTGCTCGCCATCTCGATGCTGCTGTTTGTGACCACTCCCGCGGCAACTCACGCCATCTCCCGGGCGGCCTACATCAGTGGACTGAGACCATGGACCGGAGACTCCACCACAGACGATGACAGCCAACTGCCGGAATCTGAATCGCCACTTCCCGACGAGGGAGGTGGTTGATGGACCCGGTACTGCTTCTCGATGTGATCTTGCTGATCCTGGCGGTCACCACGGCGATCGCGGCGATGACCATCCGTGATCTACTCGGCTCGGTGATGCTGATGGGAATCTATGGCCTTCTGATGGCGGTGATCTGGGCAGACCTGTTCGCCATGGATGTCTCCTTCACCGAGGCCAGTGTCGGTGCGGGAGCCGCAACCATCTTGTTACTGAGTGCATTGACCAGAACCGGCACTCGCGAACGTGTCGGCGGCGACCATCACCTACCGGCGCTGATCGTGGTCGTTATCACCGGCTCGGTACTGATCCACGGCACCTCCGCGTTACCCACCTTCGGCGATCCGCAAGCCCCGGCACAGATCCATGTCGCTCCACGTTACCTCAGCCAGGACATCGGCAAGGTGTATCAGAAATCGCCCGACGGCGTCATAACGCGAGACTTCGACGACCACGTCCCCAACACGGTGACCGCCGTGCTCACCGCCTACCGCGGCTACGACACGATGTTCGAGACGGTCGTCATCTTCAGTGCCGGCGTTTGTCTGGTTTTGCTCTTGCGACCACGACCCAGCAAAGGAAACAGCATTTCGAGGGGAGCCCCTCGATGAGTGAAAGCGTCGTCTTGCGCACCGTCGGCGGCATGCTGTTTCCGTACATTCTCGTTTACGGACTCTACGTGCAGATGCATGGCGAGATCGGACCCGGCGGGGGTTTCCAGGCCGGAGTTCTGATCGCGGTAGCCTTCATTCTCCACTCGCTGCTCTTTTCGCCGCAAGGTACCGATCGCCTGCTGCCCAGGAGACTGGTCGATCTTGCCATGTGTAGTGGAGTGCTGCTTTACATCGGCACCGGAGTACTGTGTTTGCTGATGGGAGGCTATTTCCTCGACTATTCGGTACTGATCCCATCCGATCCGGCGTATGCAGAAGCGATCGGCATGACCCTGGTCGAGATCGGGGTCGGACTCACCGTGGCCTCGGTAATCCTGACCATCGTTCGCAAGATCCGCGGGGAGGCCACTTGAACCCGCTCGATCTCTTCAACCACTGGGCCTTCGTGATCATCATGATGGTCGGACTGTACGCGATCATCAGCCGCAACAACCTGGTCAAGAAGGTGCTCGGACTGGGTTTGTTTCAAACCGGCATCTTCTTGATGTACATCACCCTCGGCTTCAAGCAGGGCGGCGGAGCACCGATCCTCCAGCAAGGAGTCGAGGCAACCTATGCCAACCCGCTCCCGCACGTCTTGATCCTCACCGCCATCGTCGTCTCTCTCAGTACCATGGCGGTGGCACTCGCTATCGTCATCGGGATCCGCGAGGAATACGGCACTGTCGAGGCCGATGAGGTGGCACGCCTCGACAACGAGGCGCAGGAGGCGGGATCTTGAATTTCCTCGGAGCCTGGTCACACCACCTACCCGTGTTGCTGGTCCTCATTCCGCTGATCGGCGCCGTCCTCTCGCCGATTGTCGCCAGAGGATCTCGGGGATGGGCCTGGGCGTTTTTGACGATGGTCGCGACCGCGACGGTAGCGCTCGAATTGTTGCTGCGAATCCGCTCGTCGGGACCGATCTCGTACCCACTGGGAGGCTGGAATCTACCCTTTGGCATCGAACTATACGTCGATCTCCTCAGTGCCATC
>JBBWWE010000018.1:0-8365 GCA_050256595.1 Planctomycetota bacterium | reverse complement strand
GGTATCGAGAAGCAGTTCTTCAACCATCAGAGATCAACCTTTCCCTCAACAGAGGAAGTAATGCTAGAACCGACCCCATCGCCGGTAACCGCCGCGAAGATGGCCCCGGGAAGGTTCATGTCGAAAATCCGCAGGGGAATCCCCTGCTCCCTACACAGAGTGAAAGCGGTGGAGTCCATCGCTGCAAGGCCCCGACTGAGAACTTCATCGAAGGTAATATGATCAAATTTCTTGGCATTACTGTTATTAGCGGGATCGCAATCAAAGATGCCATCATGCTTGGTGCCCTTGAGTAGCTCGTCGGCATCGAGTTCTGCGGCTCTCAGTGCTGCGCAGGTATCTGTGGTGAAAAACGGGTTCCCGGTTCCGCCAGCGAGCAAAATTACCTTCTGGCAAGCCAGATGGTTGCGGGCAAGGTGAGAATCGAAGACCTCGACCTGTGGCACCGAACTATGAGGCCCCATGACGATGCAATCCTGGCCGTCCGATCGGATACAGGCAGCGAGCGCCAGGGCGTTGACATGTGTGGCAACCATGCCAATTGCATCCGAATCTGTTCGGTGAACATTGAGGTCAGCCCAGTCTGAGCCACGGAGGATATTTCCTGCCCCGACGACTATGGCAATCTGTACAGAACTGGCAGCGCGCACGATCTGATCCGAGACCATCGTCAACGCTGCGTGATCCAGGCAGGAGCCAGAGGGACCACCGAGTGCTTCTCCACTCAACTTGAGCAGGACACGCCTGGAATTACCATCTGGCATGGTTGCCTGCTCCGTCAAAAAACCAGGATTTCAGGTACCTCAGGCTTATTCCTCGCCAATCTGAATGCGATGGAAGCGGGTGACCTGGATATTTTCACCAATGGTGGCAATGGCATCAACGATGAGCTGTTCAATCGATTTCTTGTCATCTTTGATGAACGCCTGATTCATCAAGCACACCTCGCTGTAGAACTTCTGGAGTTTTCCTTCGACGATGTTTCCGCGGATGTTTTCTGGCTTGTCCTTGACCTGCTCGATGTAGACTTCGCGCTCTTTCGCAACCAATTGAGGATCAAGACCTTCCGAGTTCAGTGCCGCAGGATTCATGGCAGCAATGTGCATGGCGATATCCTTGATCAGTGTCTGGAACTGATCGTTTTTAGCGACGAAATCAGTTTCACAGAGGACTTCAACGATGACACCGATCTTCCCGTTGGCATGGATGTACGATCCTACCCAGCCCTGAGTGGTTGCCCGGTCAGCCCTCTTGGCGGCCATCTGAGCACCTCGTTTGCGAAGCAGGTCGATGGCATTCTCGATGTCACCTTCTGACTCCCTCAGCGCATTTTTGCATTCCATCATGCCTACGCCTGTTTGTTTTCTCAGTTCGGCCACGGTTTTGGCGTCGATATCAGTCATTCTTTACTCCAGTTCCGCCAGGATCACGAAGATCGGCGCTTATCAATTTTAACTGTCAGGATTGTCGCCATCCGATGCCTTCGAGACCTCGGTGGACTCACTCGCTTGATCGGATTCGGTCTTTTTCATGTCCGGGGCAACGACGATCTTGGGCTTGGCCTTGTCCTCGGTCGCATCACTGACGCCTGGGGCCGGTTGAGGAGGGTCGTAAGGCTTGGAACGGGCTTCCTTGAGATCGGTGGGGCTGCGTTCTTTTTCCTTCAACTTGGCTTTCTGTTCGTCGGCGGATTTCCTTGAGGCTTCCTCTTTTTGTTTTGCCTCTAGTTTGTCTTTTCCGGCGATGATGGAGTCGACCAATTGACTGAGGATGACCTCGATACTGCGGAAAGCATCGTCGTTTCCGGGGATTACGATGTCTACGAGAGACGGGTCGCAATCGGTATCAACGATGCCAATAACAGGGATGTTTCGTTTTCTGGCTTCCCTGACAGCGATTTCGTCGCGTCGGACATCGACGGCGATGAGGGCACCGGGGAGGCGGTTCATGTTGCGGACACCTTCAAGATTTCTGAAGATCTTGCGCCGCTCCCGTTCCATCTTGGCGAGTTCTTTCTTGCCGCGCTTGCTCACCGATTCGTCGGAAAGAGCCTGTTCGAGCTCCTCGAGACGCCTCAGGCGACTACGGATGGTCTGGTAGTTGGTCAGAGTGCCGCCGAGCCAGCGATGGACGCAAAAGTGCATTCCACATCTTGCAGATTGTTCTCGGACGACTTCTCTGGCCTGGGACTTGGTGCCAACGAAAACAACGTCATGGCCAGCCTCGACGATATTCGAGAGAAAGTACTGGGCTCGAACGATTCCGCGCACTGTTTCACGCAGATCGATGACGTGGATCTTGTTGTGCTTCTGGTGAATGTATGGAGCCATGGAAGGATGCCAGCGGCTGGAACGGTGACCGAAGTGGACACCTGCTTCGATGAGTTCCTGGATCTGCATTCCGGACATTGCCGGTCCTTTCGTGCCTCCGCTGAGGGGTCCTCTCGGCAGGTAGCCCACGGAGTACGAGAATCGAGTGCGCGAACAGCCCTCCCCAGGGACCCCGGGAAGGAAAGAACCCCACCACGGGGCTCTCTTGAGCCTCACACGATAGCCACGACAGGGACCGTCATCAATCGAATCGAATAAGACAAGACGGAGCGTTTCAGGCCTTCTCCAGGCGATTACGACGACCTCTGAGGCTGTCGATCACCTGGGTTGCGGCTTCCATCGCTCGACGTCCCTGGGTGCCGGTTACCGCCGGCTCACGTTGTCTCCGTGCTGCGGCCAGAAATGACTCGAGTTCTGCTCTCAGAGGTTCGGTCGGTTCTATGCTCAGAGGCACCTGTTGAAGGTGTTCGGAGAGGAAATCCTCGACACCTTCCGGAGCCTCTATTCTTCCTGCGTCATCCAGGAATTGAGCAGAATCATAGTCAGCAGCGAGTGACACCTGAAATCCCTGTTGCTGTACGAGATCCAGGCTGACGTACTGATTGGGACCAAAGATTCGCACCCTGCGTGCCCGATTGAGTGCAACTCGGCTGGTTTTTACAATGGCAGTGGCACCGCGAGCAAAACTGAGTCTTGCATGTGCGAGGTCTTCATTAGGTGAAAGCACAGCGCATCCATGAGCATCGACGGAAATCAAATCGTCATCGATGAGGTGAAGTGCGATGTCGATGTCGTGAATCATCAGGTCGTTGACGACGCTGATTTCGGTCGATCGAAGCGAAAAGGGATGAATCCGATCACATTCGATGAAAACAGGATTTTCGACCAGATGGATCGCTGCGCGAATGACCGGATTGAATCGTTCTATATGACCAACCTGCAGAACTGAACCGGAATCGCTGGCAGCACGGCAAATCTGATCTGCTTGATCGAGGGTTGCAGCGAGAGGCTTTTCCACGAGTACGGCCTTGCCCGCCTCGATGAAAGGCAGGGCGGTCTCCAGATGAAATGGAGTCGGGGTAACGATGCTGACAGCGTCGATCCGGTCTATGGCGCTTTCTATGGAAGAAAAGGTATCGCAGTCCTGAAGATCAGCGATTTCCTGGGCCCTGTCGGGAGATGCATCGAACACCCCCACCAGTTCGGCATCAGAGATCTCACGCCAGATTCGGGCATGAGCGCTGCCCAGGTGACCGACACCGACCACGCCGATTCTCATGCCACATACCTCCTAGGGCTGACGTGCTCGTCCCTGGCGACCTTCTTCGGTTGCCCGCAAGAATGAGCGAAGGTGGATGCCTTCCTCGGGAACAGCGCCTCGACGTTCCAGTA
This sequence comes from Planctomycetota bacterium, assembly GCA_050256595.1. Taxonomy (GTDB): domain Bacteria; phylum Planctomycetota; class UBA8108; order UBA1146; family UBA1146; genus UBA1146. Next base: position 4,643 of record JBBWWE010000018.1, on the reverse strand, counting down.
ACTCGAATGCTTCACGGCGAATCATGTTGTTGTTGTAGAGCAGGCGCTGTGCTTCTTTGAGCCAGGCACATGCTTCTTCGGAAATACCAGCTCTCTTCATTCCGACAGAATTTATGGCGCGGACCCTGGAAGGATTTCCTTCGGTGATCAAATAAGGCGGAATGTCTGTGGTGACGCGGGTCATGCCACCGACGAAGGCGAGGCGGCCGACCGTCGAATAATGGTGAACCGCAGCAAGGCCACCGAAACCAACCTGATCTTGGACGATGACATGCCCCCCCAGTAGCACACCGTTGGCCATGATCACTCGGTTCCCAACGATGCAGTCGTGTGCAATGTGTGAACTGGCAAGAATCAGGCAAGCATCGCCGATCTTGGTTACACCTCCACCCTGCATGGTTCCCCGGTTCACCGTGCAATGTTCGCGGAACATATTGTCAGAGCCAATTTCTGCCCAAGTCTCTTCTCCGTCCCACTTCTTGTCCTGTGGGTCTCCCCCCAGTACAGCTCCAGGGTGGATTACATTTCGCTCTCCGATTCTGGTGTTACAGATCACTGAAGAGTTGTGATGCAGCACACAGCCGGAACCGATGGAAACCTGAGGACCGATGTAGACACCTGGTCCGATTTCCACATCGGGTGCGATCTCTGCTGTTGAATCGATATTCGCTGACGGGTGAATCAAAAAATACCCTCCTCAGTGAGCGTCCACGATCATGAACCTGATCGTTGCTTCTGTCACCGGCTTGCCATCCACGGTTGCTTTGACCTGAACCTGCGCTGTTCGCTCACGGAACCTCTTTAACTCCGCTTCAAGGATCAACTGATCACCAGGAACGACGGTCTTGCGAAACTTGACGTCGTCGATCCCGAGGATATATGCGATACGGTTTGAATCTGCACTACTCCTCAGTAACAGAACTCCGGAAAGTTGTGCCAGGGCTTCGAGTTGCAGGACACCAGGCATCACCGGCTGTCCGGGAAAGTGACCCTGGAAGTATTCTTCATTGAAGGAAACATTTTTGAGTCCCACCGCACGAGATCCTGCTTCCACCTCCAGGACCCTGTCTACCAGCAGGAATGGATACCGATGGGGAAGGATCTTCTGAATATCACGAATCTCAAGCCCATGGGGTGCTTTGATGAGAACGTCTTCGAGTTCGCGCTCCCTGACGTGAGCCTCAGCGATGAGCGCAGATAGTTCCGCATTGAGCCCATGGCCGCTACGGTGAGCGATGATGTGCCCTGAGAGTGAGCATCTCAGTAGATAGCAATCGCCAATAAGATCGAGGATTTTGTGCCTTGCCGGCTCGTCCGGGAGCCTGAACTTTGGCGCCTTACCATCTCCACCGATGACGAGCGTATTGTCCTCTGTGGCACCTTTCCCCAGGCCGCGAGCCTGCAAATCCTTGACCTCGGATTCGAGTACAAAGGTTCTAGCGGGTGCGATTTCTTCGCGGAAACTCTTCTCGTCGATATCGATATCTACAGTCTGGCTGAAGCCGGGATCGACATCGTATTGAAGAGTGTATGTGACCCGGAAATGGTCGCACGGAAGTGCGACCACGCTGGCCTTGCCTTCCTGCGCCGAGACGGGAGTCCGGATCGACAGAGTTCGACCACGAGTCCCCTGTTCTGCCAGTCCGGTTTCACCGATGGCTTCGAGGAAGGGCAAGGCACTTCCATCCATTCCGGGGATCTCCGGGCCATCGATCTCGCAGCGGAGGTTTTCGATTCCCAGAACATGAAGGACTGAAAGCAGGTGTTCGCAGGTGTGCACTTCGACGTCACCGACACCAAAAGTGGTGCGTCGCGGTTGCTTTCGCAAGGTGTCGAGTCCGAGTGGTATTTCGACTTCAGGATCTAAATCGGTTCTGACAAAAACGATGCCTGTATCAGGGCCAGCCGGAAGCATCCTCAATGTCGAGGTGACTCCGGTATGGAGTCCAAGCCCCTCGAGAATCGTTTCGCCGCTAATCGTCTGCTGGATTGCGCTGGTCAACGTTCACCTGCTTTGGCCGTGACTCTGGCGATCACATCCAGGGTGATATCGAGTTCAGGTTTGGCCCAGATGCTGACGTAGATCTTGAAATCGGATGCTCGGGCAACGTTGTTGACGACCAGATCGAGTTCTCTTTCAGTGGCGACTTCCTCGATAGCGGTGCGGACGATCTTGACCAGATTGTCACGTCGAGCCTTGAAACTGGCGGCAAATTCCTTTTCGAAATCCTCACGCAGCCAGATGGCCTCCGCGTTACTGAGTGCGATTTTTTTCTCGACCTCGCGCCGACTGGCGGATCCAGGTTGCAATTGCTGTGCTTCCTGATCCAGCCGTCGGATTTCTTTCTCGCGGTCGATGAGGTCCTTTTCCATGCGATTTTTCATGACATTGAACTCTGCGGTAATCGTTTTACCCTGCGGGATCTGATCGAGCACTACCTGAATATCACAAACGCCCAATCGGTGAGATTCGAGCTGGTAGGGAACACCAGATACGCTCTGCTGGATGGCCACCGCCGCGACGATGGCCATGACGACGAGTCCGATGTTTTTGAGGTCGATGTTTGAAGGCATATCTGAACTCCTGGTCCTGGTTAGAAGGCGTCACTGAAGGACAGGTTGGCAAATCTCAATCGTTCCGGCTGGAAAGAAAGTTTGACCGAACCTACAGGCCCTTTTCTGTTCTTTGCCACGATGACCTCGGCGACACCCTTCAGGTCTTCATTGTTCTCATCGTAATAATCCTCACGATACAGCAGCATGACCAGGTCGGCATCCTGTTCGATGGCCCCGGATTCGCGTAGATCTGACATATTTGGTCTCTTCTTTTCTCGTTGTTGTACGGCCCTGGAGAGCTGGGAAAGGACCACAACGGGAATAGAGAGCTCTCTTGCGAGCTGTTTCAATGAACGGGAAATCTGCGTGATCTCTTGCTGACGATTCTCTGCGCGCCGACCCATTTCCAGAAGTTGCAGATAGTCCACCACGATCATGCCGAGATTATGACGCTGATGGTGACGACGTGCACGCGCCCGGATGGCCATGGCAGTCAGCCCTGGTGCATCATCGATGATGATTTTGCTGCCACCTTTGATGCGGTCAGAGGCCTGTATCAACGCTGAATAGTCGCTTTTATTGACCTGGCCCTTGCGCATTTTGGTCGCCTCGACTCCCGATTCGGCACTGAGCATATTCAACGCAATCTGGTCGTGGCCCGTCTCGAGGCTGAAGAACAGTACAGGTTTGGCATTTTCACCACGAGCCACGTTAAGAGCAATATTCATGGCCAGTGTTGTCTTACCCATCGCCGGGCGAGCGCCAATGATCACGAGGTCCTGTGGATGGAATCCATTGGTCATTTCATCGAGATCAGTGAATCCACTTCGGACATTTCCGATTTCACCTTTTTCCCACATATCGAGCAGCCTGAAGCCTTCGTCGAGACTCTCCTGGATGCTGTGGGCGCCAGCTTCAGGACCAACTTCACCCATGTTCAAAAACTTGGCACCGGCATCATCGATGAGTTCGTGAATGTTGCCAGAGCCACTCCGTGAGCGTGATTCAATATCCTGGCAAGTTTCAATCAAGCGACGGCGCTTTGCGGCCTGATCGATGATGGTCGCGTACTCCAGCACATTGGAACTGGTGCGCACACGCGATGTCAGTTTGATGACGTATTCTTCGCCGCCGACCTTGTCGAGCAGTCCGCTATTTTCGAGTCGAGAGATGAGGATGACAGTGTCGGTGACTCCTTCAGCGGAATACAAGCTTTGAACCTGCTCGAAAATGATCCGATGGCGAGAGGTATAGAAGTCTAACGGTTTGAGTTTGTCAAAAACGTTGGCGACATTGGCGCCACCGAGCAACAACGAGCCAAGCAAACTGGCCTCGGCATCAGTGTTATGAGGAAGGGTGTGGATGGGTTCATTGGAATTGTTCATCGTGATCTCGTTCCGTCGGCAGTGCTGTAATCGCTACAAAAGGCAAGGGAAGCAGCCCCCCTGATACCCCCTGGGGGTCGTTGAAATTACCGGAGCCGATTGCGAGAGGGAAGAGGCCGCCACGGAGGTCGATGCAGTAGTCCACAGAGTATCCACCCGAGGCCTACTCAAGCCTCCTGGTCTGGCGATTCCAGGTCGTCGTCGGCTTCGTCGTCTGCCTTGACCACCCAGACCTTGATGGTGGATTCGATATCGGGGTGAATTCTGGCAATCAGGTTGTAAATGCCCAGTTCCTTGATGGGTTTATCGAGCTCGAGGCAGGCGGGGTCGATGTCAATACCATCGGCCTTCAGTTGGTCGGCGATATCCTGGTCGGAGACGGATCCGAACAGGTGACCTTCTTCGGTGGCCTTGGCGATCAGAGTGCAAGAGGAGCCTTGTACCGATTCAGCAAGAGCCTGGAGCCCTGCCATTCGTTGCTGCTCGTCAGTTTCGAGGCGGCGTTTCTGGGCTTCGATCCACTGCAGGTTGGCCTGGCCGACTTCGACACCATAGCCGTGAGGAATCAGGTAATTCCGGGCGAATCCGGATTTCACCTCCACCACGTCACCCAGACCGCCCAGGTTTTCAACGTCCTTTTTCAGGAACAACTTCATCGGTAACACTCCAGTCGCGGGGTCAATTGAAACGTTTTATTGCCCG
>JBBWWE010000017.1:0-2103 GCA_050256595.1 Planctomycetota bacterium | reverse complement strand
CGCGCTTGCTCGCAGGAAAGGAGCGGCGCGGGTCCAGCGGTGCGGGCCTTCATCGCCGAAGGCGAGCCGCTCGATGCGACCGATTCGTCGAAGATGCAGCCATTCTCCGATCGCGCAGATGACCAGTGCCAGCAGCGCGATGGCAGCCGCGCTTTGAAGCAGTTGTTCCGGATTCACCATGGTGTCACCCGCAATCCCAGTGATGCGAGCAGGTGCAGCGCCAGTAACGCGAGACCGGACCAGGCCAGCAGCGAGAAGTCCTCGATGGGACGTGCGCCGGCCGGTTTCAGTTTGGCCGGTTTCATCTCATCGATGTGGTTGAAGACTCTCTGCAGCGCCTCGGAATCGTGGGCGGCAAACACTTCCCCCTGGGTCTGGGCGACCACCTCGTATAACTGTCCAGGAGCCGAGCCGTCGCCGATGAAGATGGCATAAAGTGCAATGTTGAGAGTGGCCAACTCTTGACCCACCTGCCGGGCTGCGCCGCCGCTCAGATCGGACGAGAAACCGTCGGAGACGAGCACCACCATCCGGTCGCCTTCCTCCTGTTCCGAGAGACTGCCCATGCACGAACGCAGTGCTGCGCCGATGCGTGTCGAGTTCATGTGGGGTGGCATTTTTCGCGCATCGATGAAGGGGGCTGCCAGAGCGATGGCATCGAGATCCAGAGTCAGAGGAGTCCAGCGGATCGTCTCGCCACCGAAGATGGTCAGCCCGCAGGCATCCCCTTCCCTTGCCTCGCAGAAATACTGAATCGCCTCCACCGCGGCGTCACTGCGGAGAGAGCCGTCCGACATCATGACTCCCATCGACCCGGAGACGTCGAGACAGATTTCGATGTTGGTGATTTCTCGTCGCTTCTGCGGTTCACCCATCACCTGGGGGCCAGCCATCACACCGATGGTGATGACGAGAATCGCCGGCGGCAGTGCCGCAGCCAGCCACAGAAGGCGTCGCAGCCACGGCCGACGTCGGTGTTCTTGATGATCGAAGGGGAGTGCCACGGTGGGCGATTTGCGAAACGCTTCCCACAACAGCAAGAAGACCGGAATCAGCCACAAGGCGACAACCCAGGGATGCGAGAAGGTCATGGTTGATTCCCATCGGCCAGATCCAGTTCTGGTTCAGGAGGTGCCTCTCGAGTGTAGGGAGCCAGTAACTCCTCGAGTCGTTCTCCAGAGACGGCGTTCTCTCTGCCGGAGTGGAGCCATTCCTCGACCGTGATCAGTAACAGTCCCGCTTCAGGGTGGACTCTGAGTTTCTGGATCGCTTCGCCATGACGGAAACTGCCGAGATCGAGATCGTCGCGCCAGTACGCCAGTAGCAATCTCTCCATCCGTGCCTTCGCCTCGTCGTCGAGTTGCCCGGAGAGCGCTGCTTTGACCAGCGGCCGCAGTAGATCGGCGAGCGTGGGAGCCGGAGTTGGCGCAGGAGGTGGCGGAGGTGGTTGGCGCAACCAGCGAATCAAGGCCAGGATCGACAGTGGCAGTATGAGCCAGCCCAAGGCGATGGCCCACAACACCCAGCGTGGGAAACCGATGATGGGAGAGAGTGGGCCCGGGATACGGTTCAACGCACCCTCATGATCATCTCCCAGTAACGAACTGACCTGAATTTTTAGCGGAGGGAGATCGATAGCCGGATCATTTTCACCGTGTCTCAAAAAGGAGGCGAGATCGTGTTCCCCGGGTAGCATTGCGATCCAGCGGATGTCATAGACCATCGTTCCTTCTGCATCCGTATCCTGTTCACTCCGGGTTACGTGAGCGATTCTCATCAGTACCGGCGAATCATCCTCGATCGGAGCGACCTGCAGAGGTCGTCCGCTCCAGGGTAGATCAAACTGCCCCTCGATACCGACCGTGCCGCTCGAGATGGAGGCTTCCTGCGCGACAACCGGGATGGTTGTTGCTGAAATCAATAACAACAACAGAAGACGATTCATGCTCGCCCCCCCTGGCCCCGTTCCGATATGAATCTTCTCACCTCGGGGATGAAGTTCTGATCGGTGTGCAGTAGAAGATGATCTACGCCGGCCTGAGCGATGAGTTCCTGGCGTCCTTTCTCTCCGTCGATTTTCCAGTGTGTCCTTCCGCTTGCGAG
>JBBWWE010000016.1:0-1616 GCA_050256595.1 Planctomycetota bacterium | reverse complement strand
GTTCCGCCTCGGGAAATGCACTGGAGTCGACGGGAGACCAGCGCAAGTCGATGGCGGTGGCTGACCGATTGGCATGCTGACCACCGGGGCCCCCTCTCGTTTGCTGGGAGATGTCGATCTCTGCCCAGGGGATCCAGCGATCGCTACGCCACTGGAGACCCCTCGAACCATCCGGCGATTCCATGACCTGCCCCTTTTCAGGGGTCAGGATAGGCTCCCGGCAGGAACTGGGCGAGACTACGGTTGCCGTTGGCGGTCCTGATCGCGATGCTGGGAAGCGGGAGGAATACGATGTTCTCTGTGCTGGTCCTGATCGTAGCGCTGCAACCAGTCAATCCTGGCCTCGGGGGTACCCTGGCCGGGAGTGACGATGTCGCCGACATGTTGGCGATGGGCTACTCCCTGGGCACTTTTTCCTGTGAACCTGGGATTCCACGGGCGATTTGTTCCCTCAAAGAGGGGGGGTTTGCAGTCGTCACCGAACGGCCGGGACGGTTGATTTTCATCGATGGTATCGGACAGGAGTCCGCAACTGCTGAGTTACCTGATTCCTTTCCTCGACCGCGAGGAGTGGTGGAACTGAGTCGGGGGCACCTGGCGATCGTCGATGATAGCGGTGCGTTGGGAGAGATCGATCGTGCTGGGCGACTGGTTCGTATGTTGCCGGGTCCGAAGCCACCGTGGAGTCCGGGAGCGCTCGCGCTGGCTCCGGGGGGAGCGGGCTTACTGGTGACCGATCTTTTGCGCGCACAGGTCCATCGTCTCGATCTGGATGGCATTCCACAGCAGAGCTGGGATGGCTTCGTCGAGCCGAGGGGGATCGTGGCGGTGGGCGATAAGATCTGGGTCAGCGATCGTGGTATCCACCGTCTATTGACTCTTGATCCAGCCACGAGATCTCCCGATGTGGCGAGCGGTATCGGAGACCACGGTGCAGCTCCAGGTCTTCTGGCCGGGCCGATGGGGATGTGTGCTTTCGGAGATCGGATGCTGCTGGTGGCCGATCGGGATAACCATCGCATCCAGGTGTTCGGGAGTCATGGTATCAGCATGCATCAATGGGGGGTGCACGCGAGGATCCCTCGGGAAGCAGGGGGAAGACTTCATTATCCCGAGGCCATCGCACTCGATGTGACCGCGCTGGTATGTGCGGTCATCGAGCCGAGTGAGAGACGGGTGCAGCGGTTTGGAGTGCGGGATCCTGAACTGGCGGTGGTGGCGGAAGAGACGTGGCAGCGGGTCGATCTGGTGTCCCATTACGGCGAATACTGGGCGGTGGAGGAGCAGGGTCGTCTGCTGGTCGTGTCCGAACCCGATTCGGAACGGGTGACAGTGGTGGTGCGGGATCCCGAGATTCCCTTCGTTCTCGATGACGTTGGTGGCAACGGTTCCTTGCCGGCGCAATTCAGAACACCAGCAGGTGTCGATTTTATGCCCGCGCGACCCTTTGCAAGGATGGTCGTTGCTGATCGGGGCAATCGTCGCTTGCAGATGTTCGAGGTGCGTAGAAACACCCTTGCGAAGTTGCAAAGGGAAGCGTGGTTGATCGCGCTGGTGCGCTCCGTGGATCTGGAACAACTGGTGAGAGAGACACCTGGATGGCATGCCACCTCGCC
>JBBWWE010000015.1:0-5046 GCA_050256595.1 Planctomycetota bacterium | reverse complement strand
ATCGTCTAGGGCAGATCCTATGACAGGAATGACAGGATTTTCCGTTTCCCGAAATGGTCCAGGAATTCCAATTTTGGTGATCGGCTGGACAAAGTTATTCGTGCGGCGGCGAGGAGATGGCGGGGAGATGGCGAGGAGATGGGGCACTTTGAGGACTCGTGGTCACGGCCGCGTCCGCTCCTTGTCTCTGCCGCGAAAATCGATGCGATGCTTCTCGACCTGGTTACGTCGCCACACCTCGCCGGTCTGCCAGAGTGGATCGATCAATCCTTGTTCCCATCGTTCGAGGCGAGCCAGTAGATCGGCGGCGATTTCCGGATGCTCGGAGGCGATGTCATCTCTCTCTCCAGGATCTTGTTCGAGATGAAACAACTGTGTTGAGAGTCCTTCGACACGGATCAACTTCCACGGTCCAAGGCGGACTGCCGCGGCCACAGCTCTTCTCCAGAACAGAACTTCGTGGGGATCATCTTTTCGTCTGCCACTCAGGTGATCGGAGAGATCGACGCCATCGAGTTCGAGTTGCTGGAGTTCGAGTTGCTGGAACGAATCGGCAGGTGTCTTTGCTGCCGACAATAAGGTGGCAGCGATATCGAGTGTGCTGATGGGTCCATCGAAGCGGCTTGCAGCCGGAATGTGGCCAGGCCACCGAATCGCCCAGGGGACCCGGATCCCACCCTCGAACTTCGATCCCTTCATGCCACGCAGAGGGCCATTATCGCTGGCGTTGTTGGTCGCACCGCCATTGTCGTTGAGGAACATGACCAGGGTATTGTCGGCGATCCCACTGTCATCGATGGCTGCGAGGATCTCGCCAACGGCGCGATCGAGGGCGAGCGTCATCGCCAGCAGTTTACGGCGCTTGCCACTGTCTTGAGGGGTGATCGAGGCGAGATCGGATTCGAGAGCCTGCATCGGGGTGTGGACGGCGCTGAAGGAAACATAGAGGAAGAAAGGCGCAGAATGATGGTCGCGGATGAATCGTGCCGCTTCCAGTCCGATGGCATCGGTGACGTAAGCAGCAGGCAAGGGCGCCGGTTTGTCTCCATCGAGCCACAGGGTTCTGCGCGACAGGTTCTTTCGGTCCAGGTAGGTGCGGGAGCCTCCGAGGAAACCGCGAAACTCATCGAAACCGCGACGCAGCGGACGAAAAGGCGGCGCCTCACCCAGATGCCACTTGCCGATCGCTCCGGTGGTGTATCCGCGTTGTTGCAACCGATCGGCCACGGTTCGTTCCGTGACAGGTAGACCCAGCTTCGAGCCGGCAGGCAGGTTCATCTCATGACCGAATCGTTGCGGGTAACGGCCGGTCAACAGGCCTGCCCGCGATGGACTGCAGACCGAGGCGCACACGTAGCCCTGGGAACAGGTCACTCCCTCGGCAGCGATCCGGTCGATATGAGGGGTCGAAACGTCCTGGAGACCGGTGAAACCGAAGTCGACGTAGCCGGCATCATCAGCGAGCAGGATCACCATCGACGGGGGTGTTTGCACCGATCTCGTGCTGCCGAATCCGGATCCCTGACATCCGACAAGAGCATTGGCGAGCACCAGGGAGAGGACACCAGTGAAGGTGAGAGGCATCGACCAGCAACGCCTCAGGATGAACTCGCCTGTGGACCCGGTGCTGGTTCTCGACACCACGATCTACTGCCGCTCGAGCGCAAAAGCCTGGACCCGTTCCTTGATGGAGTCGGTATCCAGCCCGCAATGGCGGTAAACCTCGTCGGAGGGGCCGCTTGGTGCGTAATTTTCGACACCGAGACGTAAATGCGGGATGGTCGTCCCGATGTCGAACAGTGCCTCGGCGATGCAGTTGCCCAGTCCGGTTCGGACCGAATGATCCTCGACGGTCACGATGAAGGGTTGCCCGGCGATTTCCTGGACACAGGACCGATCCAGCTGGGCGGGTGTTGCGACGTGGGCGAGACTGACATCGAGCCCTTCTGCGCGCAGAGCATCGACGGCTTCCAGCGCGCGTCCGGTCGGTGTGCCCATCGCGATCACCATGCCGGCGCTTCCTGTGCGGATGAAATCGATCGTTCCCGGTTCGAACTGATAGTCGCCAGCGAAGAAAGGGGCACCATTTTCATCGGTGATGGTGGACAGTTTTGAGCGCCCCATGCCGATGAAGGCCATTCCCGGTGTCGTCAGAGCATGACGCACGATGCGATCGGTCTGGTTCGGATCTGCCGGCACATAGATGGTCATGCCGAAGATGTTTCGCAGGATTCCGACGTAATCGATGCACTGGTGAGTCCTACCATCTTCTCCCACATCGAGGCCCAGATGCGTGCATGCGATCTTCAGATGCGCGTGATTGATGTCACTGAGGCGATGCTGGTTGTAGGTCTCGCACACTCCGAAGACTCCGAAATCCGCGAATACTGTAGTGACTCCGCAGGTCGAGAGGGCTCCTGCACAGGTGGCCGTGTGATGTTCCTGGATCCCGGACTGAAAGAAATGATCGGGGAAAGACTTGTGGAAGGCACCCAGCTTTACAGATCCCTCCAGATCACAGTCGAAGGCAGCGATGGGAGGAGACTCGCTGTCGGTCGCGAGGGCCACATCGTGAATCGCCTTGCCAAAGGCACTGCGGCAATCGGTCCGCTCATCGGAGCCATAGGTGACAGGGGTTCCTGGGTTCATTACCGGGAACTGGTCGGGCAGTGACGGAGCCGTGCTGGCGGGACGCCGGTTGCGGCGATCTGCGTGGGGAGACATGTCCCACAGCGCTGGATCCTCGCCCAGTTCTTCGACTGCAGCGGCAAGTTCTTCCGGTTTCAGAGCGCGACCGTGGAAATCGGAGAGGTTCTCCATGAAGGAGATTCCCTTGCCCATGACGGTATGCGCCACGATACACCAGGGGCGCTGATCGTCCTCGTTTGCCTGCTTCAAGGCGGCGAAGATCTGCTTGGGGTCGTGTCCATCGATCTCTACCACACGCCAGCCATCAGCTTCCCAGCACTCGACAATTTGCTGGGGCATGATTTCTTCGGTGTCGCCACCGATCTGCAGGCGGTTGCGATCGATGATGGCAGTGATCTCGTTGAGGCCGAACTTGACGGCGAAGCGACGCGCTTCACTGATTTGCCCCTTCTGTTGTTCGCCGTCACCCATCGGAACGAACGCCTTGGCACGACGCCCGTGGATCCTCTCGCCCAGAATCATGCCACAGGCGGCAGATAGACCCTGTCCGAGATTTCCGGTGGTCCATTCGACCCCGGGTACATCACGTTCGATGTGCCCCTCGAATATATTCTGTGTGCTGCGGAAAGAAGCGATCGCCTCATCTCCATCGATGAATCCGAGTTCGGCGAGAACCGAGTAGACACCGGGGGAGGTGTGGCCATGACTGACGACGATACGATCTCTTCCGACCATCCACGGATTCTCAGCCTCGACCCGAGCGCACGCCCACAGCACCAGGTAAACATCCAGTGACGACAACGATCCTCCGGGATGTCCTGAAGCTGCAAGACTCGTCATCTGGATGATGGCACGACGGCAACGCACCACTGCTTCTTGATGCCAGAGCATGTGCTCATCACTGAGAGCGGGGGCATCGAAAGAACTGCGGGCCATGACGGTTCCTTCCGCTGGATCTGGATTCCAGCTATACGATGTTCACTGAGCCTGTGTTGACGCGAGGGGGGAGATACTTCGTACCGGCGCGAGTCTCTCGAATCGTGCCGGTGGAAGTGTGGGTTTTGATACTCCCCCTCCGTGACGGTGCGTACGATAGGCAGGCAAAAGGAACCCATCAAGGATCCCCAACGGAAGGGGATGGGTTCGGCTCGGAAGGGGAGCACTTTCGATGGAAGATTCTCGTCTTCAGCGGATCGCAGCCCTGGCGAGGGAAGCGGTCCAGATGCTACGAGATAAGGTGATCCGGACCCCTCTCGTGCAGATTCCCGACGATCTGGTTGCGGCTGGTCCTGAGCGTCTATTTGTCAAACTGGAGTGCAGCCAGCGGTCCGGATCGTTCAAGGCGAGGGGGGCGACCCATTTCCTTGAACGATTGTTGAAAGACGGGGTTCCTCAGGGGGTGTTGACCTACTCCAGCGGTAATCATGGTCGCGCCGTTTCTGAGGCGGCTGCAGTGAGGGGAATCCCGGCACTGGTGGTGGCTCCCGAGACCATCGATCCGTTCAAGGCCCAGGCGGTGATCGATGCAGGAGCAGAACTGGTGCGGGTCGGCCCGACCTCCGATGAGAGGAAGCAACACGCCGAGCAAATCGCCGCCGACAGGAACTGGACGATCATTCCGCCTTTCGATCACGACTGGATCATGGCGGGTCAGGGAACGCTGATGCTCGAGGTTCTCGATGAGATCGGCACGGTCGACCACCTGTGGGTTCCGGTCGGAGGGGGAGGACTCTCTGGTGGCTGCGCAGCAGTCGCTGCCGCGGAGATGCCTGACTGCCAGGTTCATACCGTCGAACCGGAGGGATCCGCAGTGCTGGCACGCTCCCTCGCGGCGGGTAGGCAACTGCGTCTCGACAGCACCGCTTCCGAAGCGGATGGTCTGTTGCCGCAAGCGGTCGGAGATCGGAACTGGGAAGTGCTCAGTTCGGTCGGGGTTGTCGCCGAGGTGATCGGTGAGCAGCAGTTGCTCGAGAGCCTCAGGATCCTTCGGTGCGATTGCCAGATCGAGGCGGAACCGAGCGGAGCCTGTTCTGTTGCGCCGCTGCTGGCGCCGACGCCATCCAGGACGCTGCCCGGAGGCACTCATGTCGCCGTGATCAGTGGCGGCAACATTTCCGCCGAAAGGTTGGAGCAGTTGCTGCGAAGATAGTGGCGACAGAGCACTGCCCTGAGATACGGACACGATGGTGCTCCCTTGTATCGGGCTGCTGGATTGCCTAGGGTTCGGTTTCGGACGGGAGATCTCCCGCCGGTGTAGCTCCTGTGGGGAAGGACGACCACCTTGGAACACTTCTGGCATTGGATCGAACAGATTGGCGTGTGGATCTGGAGTACGCCCACCTTCGTGGGTCTACTCGGAGCCGGGGTGCTCTTTACCGTGTGGACTCGTTTCACCCA
>JBBWWE010000014.1:0-16832 GCA_050256595.1 Planctomycetota bacterium | reverse complement strand
GAAGTCGTCAGTTGATAATGAACCGGAATCCGGACTCGATACGGATCCTGCTCCTGCACCTGTTCGATGACGATATGCGACAGTTCCTCGCCCGGCTCTACTGCTAGCCGAAACTCCGGGGCACCGGTCCCCTCGATCCACGATCTCGCCCAATCACCCAGATCGGTTCCTGCCTCCTCACCGATACAAGCGATGATGTCATCGAAGGAAGCGCGACGATGGATGAACTTGGCGAAGAAACTCTGGAGCCCCTTCTTGAACGCTTCCTCACCAACGCTCTGACGAATCATGTGCCACAGAATCAGGCACTTGCCGTAGCCCACCGCCTCGGTGGCCCCCGAGTGGCGACTACGAAACTCGCGCAGCGGAAAGTCGAGACCATCCTGCACGTAAGATCCGAACTTCTTCAAAACGTCGCGGCGGTACTCGGCCCCCCGACCCTCACCCTCTTTCATCAGGTGATCGGCCAGATAGGCGGTGAGTCCTTCGCACCAGTTGCCGCTCGGATAATCGACATACACCGAGTTCCCCCACCAATTATGCAGGACCTCGTGCGGATAGGATGACCTGAGGATGAAGGGCAGCCGGATCACTTGCGGACCCAGCAAGGTGAAAGACGGCATGCCGTAACCGCTCTCCCAGAAATTCTCGACCAACGCGAACTTCGAGTAGGGATAGGGGCCGATCAAATGGGCGTACATGTCGACGTATTGCATCGTCGCTTCAAGATATCGCGCTGCCAGATTTGGATCCTCATCACGTAGAAAGACCAGCGCTTCAAGCAGCGGAGTTTTCTTTGTGTACTCGTGAAATCTGGCCGCAACGAGAAAGATCTCTTCCTGGGGAACATCACAATCCCAGCGCACGAAGGCGCGATCTGCGCTGGTCTCCTCGTTCATCCGGCGACCCTGACTCACCGCATTCCAGCCAGCGGGCAGATCTACCTGCAGAGAAAAGGTGACCAGCGTTCCTGCCGGATGAGGCAACCAGCAAGTGGCTCCGGCCAGGTAGACACCCTGCTCCTCGATTGTCCCAGGGGTTGCGGAAAAGGATCTTCCAGCGCCAGAGCCGACCTGCTCCAGATTTTCACGAATCACACCTCGAGCAGAGATGGTTACCGGTAAATTGTCAGCCAACCCATCCGGAATCGTTATCCTCCAGATTTTCTGATCCACCGGTCTCTGTGGATCGAGACCGCCACCCCCCTGCTTCCTGCTTTGACTGACGAGCGTCAGGCTTCCGGCAGAATCGAGTTGAGGCGTGAGGCCCGAGTGGAGCGGAAACTCGAACTGGTTCCCCATCCGCTCAAGGGAAACCTGCCAGGAGATGGAGCCGGCTGGGGGATCGAGGGTCACTTCAGCACGAACATGCGAGTGCAATACAGGAGGCTGCTGCGCGGGGAGGCAACAGATCAGGCTCCCAAACAGCAGAGTTATGTACATTCGCCGCCCTTTCTGGATTTCCGCCGTGATGTTATCTCGGGAACTGTAGTCGGTCCATGTTGACTCCAACTGCTGGAAACCTTCTCATCGAGTACCGTGATAGACAGGAAAGCGGACGCCACGGACGCCCCTAGAGAGCCTTGTATGAAGAAGATCGATCAGATGTTCCTGAAAGCCGCCCACAAAAAGGGGCTGCTCGATGAAGCCGGAGTGACGCAGATCGCAGAATCTCTCACTGACGGGGGAGATGCGGCCTCTGCTGCGATCGCCACTGGCTTGATGACCCAGGAGCAGTCGCAACGACTTCTTTCCAGCATCGAATCCTCGCCCCCTCCCGAGGGAATCCCGGGTTACGAGATCCTCTCCCCGATCGGCAGGGGTGCGACCAGCACGGTGTGGAAAGCACGACAGGAATCTCTCGGAAAGATCGTGGCGCTGAAGATCTTCACGACCGCCTACGCGGGCACGTCAGATCCTGAACAAATGATTTCAGAGGCACGCAATGCTGCCTTGCTCAATCACCCGCACATCGTTCATGCACTCGATGCGGGAGTCTCGGCTGGGAATTGCTGGTTCGCCATGGAACTGGTCGAGGGAGAAACTCTCCAGCAAAAACTGGCTCGCAGAGGCGCACTCTCCGAACGTGAGGTGAGTGAACTGGCACTGTGCTTGACCCAGGGTCTTGCGCATGCCCACAGTGCAGGGCTTCTCCATCGAGATCTGAAACCGGGCAACATTCTGATTTCAGAGGAAGGTATCCCAAAAATCACTGATCTCGGGCTCGCACTCGCCGAGAGTGAAGTAACGAAACTCGACAGTTCAGAGAAAAGAAAAGGGACCCCTCATTACATCTCACCGGAACAAGTTCAGGGAGATACGCTCGATGTACGTAGTGATCTGTATTCGCTGGGGGCTACCCTCTATCACTGCCTCACCGGCCAACCGCCGTTCCAGGGCAAGACGAACAAGGAAATCCTGAAGAAACACATCCAGGAAGAAGTGATCCCAGTCGCCACAATTTCTGGCAAGGAGACAGTTCTCGATGCCATCGTGGAGAAGCTCCTTTCGAAGGACCCGGAACAAAGATATTCGACTGCAGACCAGTTGATCTCAGCGCTCAACCAGTCATCGAATATAGAGGGCGATGATACTCTCGCAGCTCCCCGACGCAGTCGGTCCAAAACCCACGTGATCTCTGTAACATCCAGAAAGAGGATCGTGGGAGGTGCTTCGATGGCCGCCCTCCACAGTCGCAAGACCTTGATGACGAAGATTGGCACGGGCGTTGGCCTTGCCATCTCAGCTTTATTGATCCTCTCCGCTTTTTCCAAGGCGCAAGAAGGATCTCCTGATTTCGATTCGGTCCTCGCTGAACACAGGGCGGAGATCGGTCAGAAAAAAATAGAAAAGCGAATGAGTGAATCGAAAAAGGACCGGGAACGCCAAGAGGAGTCCGCACAGACGCTGCTCAATTCCATCCTGGCTCAGGATCAAGAACTTCGAATCCGCGCTCTTCGAAAAGCGCTCCGTACCTATGGTTCGACGCGGGCTGCAGCACAGATGACCGCTGAAATTGATCGCGCTCAGGGCGAAATCGTTCAAGCTCGCCAAGCGGATGCGCAAACCATCCTGGAAGAAGCTCGCGTGATGGCCTCCGCCGGAAAACTGTGGGGTGCGGTAAAACTCCTCGATGAAAGACCACGGTCTGCTCGACGTGACCGTGACCTCAACAATGAAATCGAGAAGTTGCTCTCGGTCTGGGAAGAAGAAATCGATTCTCGATTTCTTCAGGACCGGCAAAAGATCGATTTCTTGCGCAGCAAGAGAGAATACAGCGAGGCCATCGCACTCATTGACGAGATCGAGGAGTACGCTGACCCAGATAGCCTCGCCGAACTGGATGGCCTGAGAGAACAGATCATTTCTTCACGCAATGAACTCACTCGTGTGGAAGCAGAACGAAGAAAAGTCGAGGAACTACGCAAGTACACAGAGATCTGGCCGAACTACAAGAGTCTCGCGCTGAAACGAGATTTCAAGGGGATGATCAGTGCCGCGGTAGGACTGGAAGCAGAATTGATCGTGGCCGAAGTAAAAAACCGCATCGAAATCGACCTGCTTGCTTTCCAGGTGCTCGACAATTTCATGAAGGAGGCACTGAAGGAACTCCGGGAAAAGGGCGAAGACGGTAAGGAAGTGGTCGTGGAACGCATTCCGCTCGGAGAAAGTACTCGTAACCGTAAGGACCGTGGGGTGGTCGACCGAATCGATGATGCAAACGTCTGGATCCGTCTCACTGCTGAGCGAGCTGTAGTGCCACTAAAAATCAGCGAGATCAGCGATGGATTCCTGTTCGATCAGGTCGCCGAGAGACATGGCAGAAATAGTTCCGATTATCTGATCCCGCTGGGAATTCTGTCCATCTACCGTGGCCTCGAGGATGTCGCTGAGGCGAACTTCCAACTCGTCGAGGAAAAAGGGACACGCCCCGATACATGGATCGAACTGTTGAACTGGGTCAAAAAGAACATCACGAAAACCTGATCAGTTATCGAGCAATGGCGAGATCCTCTGCCAGTCATCCAGATCATCGATATCCTCGAGCAGAAGCGGGTTGTCACTGACGATATGTCGAATCCTCATGTCGTCTGCGGAGATCAGTGCGCGAAGATGGGGAGGGCCTGCTTCTTCCAGCAATCTCATCACCTTCTCACGCCTCAGTATCAGCGGATGCCCTCGCTTCATCTGATGGGAAACCACCCAGGCATCAAAGGCGTCTCCATCGCGATGGCATGATTCGATCAAATCGGAAACATCCGCCACCTTCACACCCACTACATCGACCGGATGAATCAAAATCGCGTCCCACTCCCCGGGAAACATCAAAGCGGTACGAATGCTACTGACCGGCCCATCCGCAGGATCCTCATTGACGATCGAACGGACTCCTATTCGTTTCGATTCCTCCTCGACAACACGGCGGTGAGTTCCTCCACAAACAATCAGCAACTCATCGCAACCTCCAGCGGAAATAACGCCACACACCCGCTTCAATACCGAACGGCCATCCAACTCCAGCAACGGCTTGGGCGAACCGAAACGACTCGATTCTCCGGCAGCGATGATGACACCACGAATTCTCATTGCACTGACTCCCCGATCTCCTCCTCTGCGAAGAAAGCCTCGAGCGAGGTTTTGACATCCATCCATGACCCCTGGGACTGACGGCAATCCGGAAGACTCTCGATGAATCTCTTACCGTAGGGTCGCCGAATGATACGGGTATCGGCGATCACCACCACGCCTCGATCATCGACGGTACGGATCAATCGTCCGAATCCCTGCCGTAATCCGAGAACCGCCCTCGGCAGGGCAAGATGAGCAAACGGACTCTTTCCACGAGACTCCAGTTCCTCTGCACGGCCCTGTTCGAGAGGATGATGGGGAATCCTGAATGGCAGTCTCGTGATGAAGACACAAGAAAGTGCTCCTCCTGGAACATCGACTCCCTCCCAGTATGACTGGTTTCCCAGTAATACTGCTCGCCCGGATGCGACAAACCTCCGCAGCAGTTCACTCCTCGGTTCCTCCCCTTGAACCAGCAATGGCATACCAAGTGCCTGGAAACTGTCCCGCACACGGTGAGCAATCCGTCGTAAGAACCTGTGAGAGGTAAAAAGGACAAAGGTTCTGCCGCTGGCGAGTCGTGCAGTATCGACAATCATCTCGACGATACGCTGTTCGTAACCTGACTTGTCCGGCTCGGGAACATCGGTGGGCAGACCGAGCAGAACCTGGCGCTTCCAGTCAAACGGAGATGAAAAGCTCTCCTGTCGAAGTCTTCCCCTCTCGACATGGTCCCATCCCAGGCGATCCGCAAGGAAACTCCACGTTTCGCCCACCCTGAGGGTTGCACTGGTCTGGATCACCGTGGCAACAGGATGATAGAGATGTTCCGATAGCAACTCATCAACGCGCAGAGGCGCAGCCTTCACCACGATCTGTTTCTGAGGTTTAGTTGCCATCTCGATCCAGGGCTGGATCCCTCCTCCTGCTCCGAGAACAAAATCGATCGAAGATATCTGCTCGGCCACTGATCGAATTGCTGACCTCATCTCAGCCACCGCGGCCTGAAACTCGACTTCCGGCTCGAAAGGCGATTCCTCAAGCAAGTCCGCACAGCGCTGTAACAACCCACGCAGGTCATCCAGAGTGTCTTTGGCATCGATGAGTGGTGGCGAAACCACCGTCATCGGTAGCATTCCATCTCGATCGCCGATCCTCGCCATCAACGAACCGTCGCGTCCCTCCGCATCCCCAACAAGTTGCGCCGCATCGCGGATGCGTTGCTCGAGTCTCTCGAGCGTTTTTTCGATCTCCTGTCGAACCGATTTCACACGAGGCATCACTTCCATCGAAAGTAGTTCCTGAGCTTCCCCCTGCTGATGTCGACCCAGATGACCTATCAGCCACGGGATTCGACCCTTCTCTCTTTTATTTTTCTTACGCGGAGAAACAAGCCTCCCCAGCACCTGGAGGAGTCCTCGTCGGGAGACCTCGGCTCCGAGGTGATGGCAAGCAACCTCCTCCAGATGGTGGGCCTCATCGAAGATGACACGCTGATATCCGGGGATGACCAGATCGCTGTCGAAATCTCCGGTCGAGCGACGTAATTTCAGATCGGCAAAGAAGAGGTGATGGTTGACCACCACCACATGTGCACCAAATGACTTGCGACGCGCCTCGTAATAAAAACAAGTGCGGTAGTGCGGGCAACGCGCCTTGAGAGATTGATCGGATGTAGACTGGAAATCGGACCATATCTCGTCGGGAACTTCGCCGGGCATCTCCTGTCTTGTTCCGTGCTTCGCTTCACCGAGTCGATCGATGACATCTGCGACCCAACTTTCGCGCTCCTCATCTTCGGCAAAGATCTCGGGCTCGGTGGCAACCTGTTGTGTTTTGCGCCGGCAGGCGTAGTTACCGCGACCCTGTATGAGGGCGTACCGAAAATCGACACCGAGAACCCTCTGGAGTGCTGGAAGATCCCGATGGACCAGTTGCTCTCCGAGTGGGATTGTGGCCGTCGACACGACCACGCGACTGCGATTTTTTACCGCCCACAGGATTGCTGGAACAAGGTACGCAAATGACTTCCCGACTCCCGTTCCCGCCTCGAGTGCCGCGACATCGCCGTCATTGAGGGCACGAGCCACAGATTTCGACATCTCCACCTGGCCAAGTCTCTCCTCGAAATCTGGAATAGCCTTGGAGAAGACGCCGCCTGAACAAAATATCTCTTCGATCTCCCCGTCCTCCACCGGAGTTTCTTCCTTCTCGGGAAAAGGTTCGACGACCCGGTTCACACGGCTGCCATCGTTGCTGACGATGAAGAAACCCAATCGGCGAGCACCTGCTTCTGCCGCGATGGAGAAATCTGCCGGACTTGGCGTCAAATCGCCGCCGGGATGGTTGTGGATGAGAACCTGAAATCCCTCTTCTGCACGAGAAAGGAAAACGGGTACAGCGGTTGATGACCCTCGCGCCACTACCATGACTTCTTCGAGCAGACCCTGATCATCGATCCGGCCCAGAAAGAAGACCTCGTTTTCGCCCGCCCTCTCGATCTCGTCGGAGATGGTCTGTCGGATTCCAGGAGCAAAGAGAGGCGTGCTATCGAGTCCTTCGGTCCAGTTCAACTCAGAGCCCCTCTCCAGGATGGTGAGAAGCATCTTCGTCGCCGTTTAACTCGTCGGCAAGCCCACCTGTACTATTTCCCCCGATGAGAAAACTCCCTGCCAGGAATCTCGATTCCTGGCAGGGAGTCGCAGCAACCGCAACCCATGATCATTGAGTACGTGCTTCCGTTTTAACAACCACCAGTCGGCGTAGCGCAATCAAGAGGATCGGTGGCGGTCGGATCGATTCCGCAGTTATCCCCCGGTGCCGGCGCATCTGGGCCACCGGTGAAGAGGAAACCTAGCAGATAGATCGCATCAGCGATGTTCACTGCGCCATCGTCGTTGACATCTGCAGCATCATCACAAGCAGGAGCAGGACCACTGGTGAAAAGGAATCCGAGCATGAAAATCGCATCGGCGATGTTCCGGGCACCATCGGAGTTGACGTCGCCACGACGGAACTCGACGCCGCCTGGATTACAGATGGCGGTGCAGTCCGGATCGTCACAATCGATCAGGCCATCCCCATCGTCATCTACACCGTTGGAACAATCCTCGACAGCACCGGTAGCCGGAGGTGAACTGTGATACAACTCGCAGGTGATACCGGCAAAGGTGAACACCGCAGAGTAGGATTCGTTGGTACCGTCCATGTCAGCATCGATATCCGGAAGAATGCCGAATGCTGTGAGCAAGTCCACCAGCGTACCACTGAATGGTGCCGGAGCCGGCTGGGTCTCCAGGAAGGCCTGGGTGAGAAACGCCTCCGTCTCGCCGCTCTGGAATGTGTAGGTTCCCGTAAAAGGTCCGGGGAGGAAATCAGCTTCCACCGTCAGATCATTGAGCGGGATCCCCGACACGAAGATCGTTCCAGGTCCGGCAGTCAGATGACTGTCGACGATGGTGCCATCGGGAAAACTCGATATGGGATCACCAGTGGTTTGATCGTAGCCGGTCGGATCGATGACGAACTCGTTCGTCCCCGAAGCATTGTTGGTAGGATCTTCATCCATATCGAATCCACCGAATGCATTCAAGGTGATGTTGTCGTCATCGGTGTAGGTTGGATCATCGAGTTCTGCTATTTCCAGCAAGAACGGAGAATTCACCAGGTTGTCGGCCAGCAGGGCATTCAGGCCGGCGGCGATGGTCGGATCTGATCCGAGAATCCCACCCACCACAATCTGCTCCGTCGCAACAAAGCCCTGGGTGGAGGGAATGTAGGAGTAGTAGAGGTTGCAGGAGATGCCGGCAAAAGTGAACACTGCCGAGTAGGACTCGTTGATACCGTCCATGTCAGCATCGATATCCGGCAGAATGCCGAATGCTGTGAGAAGGTCCACCAGAGAACCGGTGAAGGGTGCCGGAGCCGGCTGGGTCTCCAGAAACTCCTGGGTCAAAAATGCCGAGGTCTCGGCACTCTGAAACTCGTACACTCCTGTGGTGGCAGTTTCAGTGAAATCAGCCTCCACGGTCAGATCGTTGAGCGGGATCCCGCCCACGATGATGGTTCCTGGTCCGGCGACCATATGACTATCGACGATGGTCCCATCGGGGAAACTCGAGATAGCACCTCCCGTGGCCGGGTCGAAGTCGAGCGGATCGATCACGAAGTCATTCAGGCCAGATCCATTGTTGGTGTTATCGCCGTCAAGGTCGAATCCCCCGAATACATTCAGGGTGATGTTGTCATCATTGGTGTAGGTCGGGTCATCGAGATCGGCAATTTCTAGAAGAAAAGGAGAGGTCAACAGTCGATCCGCGAGAAGACCGTTCAGGCCTGCAGTGATGGTCGGATCCGATCCGAGGATTCCCCCCACTACGATCTGCTCGGTCGCCACGAATGCAGGGCGACTCAGTTGGGCAAAACTCTCGTTTGGAGCCACAAATGTCAGCACAAAAGCAACTGGAATTAGAGCGCCGATGGCACTTCGGAACATGAGTCCTCCTCCTTTGAAATTTGGTTCTTTGTTATGATCCACAAGCCCATCAATCTTCCCGGATGATCGCGACTTCCGATAGTCACTATCTAGGGGCGCCGATGCTGCGCGAATCCATCAAGAAGGGGCGGACATCCTTCGGAAGCCGCCCCAAGTCCATATCAATAAAGGTGTTGAGTGCTCAATCTTCGGTCAGGCCTTCGGCCAGAATTGAAGCGTGATTGTCGAGCATCTCCAGGAATCCGCCACTTACCTGCCATTTCCGATCATCCTGTCCTTCGATTCGAATTCGCAGCGGTCCCTCTCCAAGTGCCGTGATGATGGGAGCGTGATTCGGGAGAATTCCCAATCGCCCATCGAGAGCATGCGCCTCGATGAAAGAAACCTCTCCCTCGAAAATCGGTCCCTCCGGAGAGAGTACCGAGCAGTGAATCGCATCGGCCATCGGCCTAGCCCTCCGCATTCATCTTGTCTGCTTTCTCCACAGCTTCCTCGATGGTACCTACATACATGAATGCCTGTTCCGGAAGATGATCCCACTTGCCCTCGACCATTTCCTTGCAAGAGCGCACCGTTTCTGCCACCTCGACGTACTTACCCGGGAATCCGGTGAACACTTCGGCAACGCTAAAGGGCTGCGAGAAGAACCGTTCGATTCTGCGCGCACGACCCACCAGGATCTTGTCCTCCTCGGACAGTTCGTCCATCCCGAGAATCGCGATGATGTCCTGGAGGTCCCGGTATCTCTGCAGGATCCGCTGCACTTCACGCGCAACAGCATAATGTTCTTCACCGACGATCTGAGGATCGAGAATGCGTGAGGTCGAAGCGAGAGGGTCGATGGCGGGGTAAATACCCTTACCAGAGATTCCACGGTCCAGAACCGTGGTGGCATCGAGGTGGGCAAATGCAGTTGCCGGAGCCGGGTCGGTCAGGTCATCGGCAGGAACGTAAATCGCCTGCACGGAGGTGATGGATCCCGTCTTGGTCGAGGTGATCCTCTCCTGCAACTGCCCCATCTCGGTCGCCAGCGTCGGCTGGTATCCCACCGCACTGGGCATCCGTCCCAGCAGCGCCGACACCTCGGATCCGGCCTGCGAGAAGCGGAAAATGTTATCGACGAAGACCAGCACGTCGGAGCCCGTTGAATCACGGAAGTACTCCGCCATCGTCAATGCCGAAAGGGCCACTCTCAGGCGTGCGCCCGGAGGTTCGTTCATCTGTCCGAAGACGAGAACGGTACGGTCGAGAACACTGAACTCTGTTCCGTCAGCAGTCTTGACGACCGCCTCCTTCATCTCATTCCACAGGTCGTTCCCCTCGCGGGTTCTCTCCCCGACACCGGCGAAGCAGGAATAACCGCCATGCTTGGTCGCTACGTTGTTTATCAACTCCTGGATCAACACCGTTTTACCGAGTCCCGCACCTCCGAAAAGGCCCGTCTTGCCTCCCTTGGAATACGGAGTGAGTAGGTCGACGACTTTGATACCGGTCTCGAAAACCTGGGTCGATGCTTCCAGTTGATCGAAGGGCACAGCTTCAGAGTGGATGGGGCGATATTCGTCCACCTTTACCGGAGGCAACTTGTCCACCGGATCACCTAGAAGATTGAACACTCTCCCGAGTACCTCTACTCCCACCGGAACTTTTATGGGAGAACCGGTATCGACGATATCCATATTCCTGACCACACCATCGGTTGACGCCATGGCGATGGCGCGCACACGATTTCCGCCGAGATGCTGCTGCACCTCGAGAGTCAACTTGATGTCACCCTGGTCGATCCTGAGGGCATTATAGATCGGCGGCAGTTGACCTTCCGGATACTCGGCATCAATCGTCGCACCGATCACCTGTACTACCTTGCCGCTGACTTTAGTTTTACTCACGAGCCTGGCTCCAGTCTCTACGCGACGGAATGATGTCCGCCGAAATCTACCTTTGAATCAGCCCATCACCTCGGCGCCAGCGATCACTTCCAGGATCTCCTGGGTGATAGCACCCTGACGCGTACGGTTATAAAGCTGGGTGTAAGTCTTGGACATTTCCTCGGCATTGTCGGTGGCGTTCTTCATCGCAATCCTGCGAGAAATCTGCTCGCAAGCTGCCGCCTCTACCAGTGCCTGGAAAAACTGCACCTTCAAGGAAAGCGGCAGTAGCCGCCCCAGGATCAACTCGGGACTTGGTTCAAGAATGAACTCCCGTCCTGAAGAACTGGATCCTTCTGAATTTTCGTTGGTGATCGGAAGCAGCTTCCGGATCACAGGTTGCTGTCGAGCGGCGTTCTGGTAGTGAGTGAAGACGACGGACATACCATCGATCTCACCGTTCTCGAAACTCGCCATCACGGGGGAGATGACCTCCTCGGCCTCCTCGAAAGTTGGACGATCCTCGAAGCAGGTGTAGCTAGCGGCCGTTTCCTTACCCAGGTACTTGAAGCGGCTGATGCCCTTCTTCCCGATCATGTAGGTGTCGACCTCGACTCCTTCGGAGATGCGCTGGGCGGTATATCTCTCCGCAAATTTGAGCGTATTGCTGTTGTAACCTCCGCATAAACCGCGGTTGGCAGTCACTACGAACAGCGCTTCTCGACGAACCTCTTCGGGAACTCGCAGGAGGGGAAAACTCCCCGACTCCGAACTTCCACCAGAACCTCCGAGATCTTGCAGGATCTCCGCGAGTTTGTCGCCGTATGGCTGAGTCGCCTCGATCCGCTTTTGACAGACCACCGCCTTGGCGGTGGAGATCATCTCCATCGTCCGAGTGATCTTCTTGGTGTTGTCCACCGATCGGATCTTGTTCTTTAACTCTCTTGCGGTTGCCACTCTTTACTCCTCGCCCGGCTAGCCTTGAGGCTGCTTGGCGCTGAAATCTTTGGTGAAATCCTCGACGACCGAAGTCAAACTCGCTTCTGTCTCCTCGGAAATCTCTCCAGTACTGGTGATCGCATCGATGATCTCCGGAAACTCGTCACGAACATGCGCCAGCAATGCCGCTTCGTAGTCCGCCAGGCGATTGACCGCAAGACCATCGAGATGGCCACTGGATCCGCACCAGATGATCAGTACCTGTTCAGCGATGGGCATCGGCTTGTACTGGGGCTGCTTGAGAATTTCTACCATGCGGAATCCTCGATCGAGTTGAGCCTGGGTCGCCTTGTCCAGATCGGTACCCAGTTGAGCGAAGGCTTCCAGTTCGCGGAATGCAGAAAGATCGAGTCGCAGAGATCCGGCAATCTTCTTCATCGCCTTGATCTGTGCATTGCCTCCCACACGCGAAACAGAGATTCCGACATTCACCGCCGGCCGCTGTCCTGCATAGAACAGGTTCGGCTCCAGGTAAATCTGGCCATCGGTGATCGAAATCACATTGGTAGGAATGTATGCGGAAACTTCACCCTCCTGGGTTTCGATCACCGGCAGAGCGGTCATCGAGCCACCCCCGAGCTCATCGGAAAGTTTCGCTGATCTCTCGAGTAGCCGCGAGTGAAGATAGAAGACATCACCCGGGTAAGCCTCGCGCCCAGGCGGACGACGCAGAAGCAAGGAGAGTTGCCGATAAGCAGCCGCTTGCTTGGAGAGATCATCGTATACACACAGAGTGTGTCCACCCTTGTACATGAAGTACTCGGCCATCGCTGCGCCGGAGTACGGTGCGATGTACTGCAGCGGAGCCGGACAAGATGCCGGAGCGCTGACCACGATGGTGTAATCCAACGCACCTTCACGCTCTAGACGATCTACCACACCCGCGATCGTCGAACCTTTCTGCCCCACCGCAACGTAGACGCAGATCACATCTCCACCACGTTGGTTGATGATGGTATCGATGGCGATTGCGGTCTTGCCGATCCCACGGTCTCCGATGATCAGTTCTCGCTGACCCCGACCGATGGGAATCGTCGAATCGATCGCTTTGAGCCCGGTTTGCAGCGGTTGGTGTACCGATTTCCGGTCTGCAATACCCGGAGCAGGAGATTCGACAGGGCGGAAGTGCTTTGTCTTGATGGGACCTTTACCGTCGATCGGGTTTCCGAGTGGATCAACCACTCGGCCGAGCAGCGCTTTGCCGCAAGGAACCTGCATCACGGTTCCAGTTCTCTTGACCTCGTCACCCTCCTTGAGGGTCGCGAACTCACCGAGGATCACCGCTCCGATGGAGTTTTCTTCGAGGTTGAAAGCGAGACCATTGGCCCCGTTCGCGAACTCCAGCATCTCGCCCGCCATGCAGTTCGCGATTCCGTAGATCCTCGCGATTCCATCTCCCACCTCGAGTACGGTTCCGACCTCATCTACTGCAAGGTCAGACTGATAGTTTTCGATCTCCTTCTTGAGTACAGAGGAGATCTCGTCAGCATTAATTTTCATCGATCAGGTCTTTCCCGAAGCGAGTTTGTGACACTTCTTGACGGATCTTCCTCAGCTGGGTGCGGAGGCTTCCGTCTACAACCAAATCACCAATCTGGATCGTCAATCCAGCCAGAAGGCCAGAATCGACCCGCTCGGTCGAAACTACTTTCTTGTTCAACTTGTTCGTAATCGCTCCGACGAGAGCTTCTCGAATAACAGAAGAGAGTTCAGTTGCCGATGTAATCGTGACATTGACCCTTCCTGCCAGCAAATCCATTCGCTCTTGGTAGGCATGAGTGATGTCATCGATCAGCTCCTGCCTTCCTCGATCGATCAGGATTCGTATCAGGTTCAAAACAGCCTCCGAAACCTGGCCGGACAGTGCCTTCTCGATGGCGGCTTTCTTGTCGCTACGACGAATCTTCGGGCTCTCGAGGAAGATCTGAATCTGAGCATCTCCCTCGACGGTGGCGGCGAGGGCCGCCAACTGATCCCGGTAGAGATCAGCCTCTTTCTTCTCTAGCCCCACCTCCAGCAACGCACTGGCATACGCCTGGGCCACCGGATGTCGTTGTTTGATGCCTGCTGCCAACGTGTAACTCCTAGTTGATCTTCTCGTACTCGGCGATGGTGTCCTTGGCGATCCGATCCTGATCCTTTTCGTTGACCGAGTGACCGATCAATTTCTCTGCGATCGTGATCGAGAGGCCAACTGCACGTGTATGGATCTCATCGACTGCTTTTTCCTTGGCCTGGTCAATCTCCGACAGTGCACGAGTCTTGATTTCCTCGGCCTGAGTCTTTGCATCATTGACAACCTGGTCGCGAACCACCTCCGCGTCCCTCTTACCCTCGGCAACGATGGCGCTGGCCTCCTTGCGGGCCTTGGCAAGGACCTTCTCCTGCTCGGCCTGGAAAGCCTGCTGCTCCTCACGCATCCGATCCGCAGCCTCGAGAGATTCGCGAATCTTATTCTCTCGTTCGTCGAGAGCAGCGGAGATCGGGCCCCACGCTTTCTTCTGCAGGATCCAGAAAGCGAGCAGGAAAACCACCACCGTATAGATGAAGGTCTCGGTATCAGGATCCAGTAATCCCTTTTTGGCACCCTCGACCTCCTCGGAAGCAAACAAATACCCCGATGACATCAAGAGCAATAGGGAGACCAGGACCAACAAGGCCAGGACCGATCGTGAAGCGCTGAACATTCTAGCCACCAGTCGCCATTCCACTGATTGTGTTGTAGATCAGGAAGCAGATCACCACGACAAACAGCGCCACTCCCTCGACCAGTGCTGCGGTCAAAAGCATCGTTCCACGAACATCGCCGGCAGCTTCAGGTTGACGTGCGATCGCCTCGCAAGCTGAACCGCCGATTCCGCCGATCCCGATTCCCGCACCAACGGCAGCCAGTCCTGCACCGATCCCGGCTCCCATGATTCCGTTGGAAACGAAACTGGGGTCAACAGCCGCCAGTGTCAGGAGTTCCATGAGCATTTCCATTGCAATCCCTTTCAATTGCCCGCCCTTGAGCGGGTCCCCGTTTCTACGCCCCTGAGGGGCTTAGTGTTCTGGATGTATCGCTAACGACAGAAAAACCGTCGTCAAAAACGCAAAGATGTAAGCCTGGATCACGGCCACCAGCAATTCCAGAAACATCAGCAACACACAGCTGAGTACTGAAATCACGGTGATGGTCGTTCCCAGAAAGTAACTCTCAGCCGAAAGGATCCCGGTAAAGCCAAGGATCACAGCCAGCATCATGTGACCGCCCACCATGTTAGCAAAAAGTCGAATGGCCAGCGCACAC
Organism: Planctomycetota bacterium; assembly: GCA_050256595.1. Lineage (GTDB taxonomy): Bacteria > Planctomycetota > UBA8108 > UBA1146 > UBA1146 > UBA1146. The sequence goes on along the minus strand of JBBWWE010000014.1, from coordinate 1,613 downwards.
GGCTTGATGATTTGACCGAGGATTTCGATGGGGATCATCATCCACCACAACCACCAGGGCCCCACCAGCAAACTGGCCTTCACATACTTGAAGAATCCATTTCTCTTGATCCCGACAACGTGGTAAGTGGTCAGCGCAATCAATGCCAGTCCAGCGGTGACGTTGACGTTACCGGTGGCGGTAGCTGCCCCCGGAATCAGACCCAACAAGTTGCAGAACAGAACAAAAAAGAAAAATGTCCAGATCAGTGGAATGAATCTGCGGGTGTCATCTCCGAGAAAGGGCTGAACCATCTCGTCACGGATGTAGACGAGTATCACTTCAAACAGACCGGCAAATCTGCCTCCAGGGGCACCGCCTGCTATCCGACCGGCCACCATCGGAAACACCATCAAACACAGCGTCGCAGCCAGTCCCAGGAACAACACATGACGGGTAATCTGAAGATTTTCGGTAAGCCAGCGCAGATCATGATCCAAAACGTGACTCAGAGGATCACTGCTAGCGAGAGTCACCAGAAACCCGGTCATCAACCTGCCTCTTTCTGCACCCCGTCGGGGTTTCCCGTGGCCTGGGTCCCGTCATCCGAGGAATCCAGGGACTGCACCTGCTGAACAACCTGCTTCAACTGTCCCGATTTCAACGCCTGGCTCAGAGTAAAAACTTCCATGGCCAGGACCAGCAAGTACAGGATCGTGGTGGCCAGCAACGCTCTACGACTCCACTGGGCACCCGTGATGGCATAGACCAGCCCCATACTCGCAAACAGCACCAGCGCTCGTTGCAGAACACCCATCAGTAACTGACTCGTCATCTTCCGAGGATCGCAAGTCAAGAGCGTCCGCATGCTCCGAAAGCCAAGAACTCCCAATCCCACGGCCCAGATGGCTCCCCAGGCCAGACACAGGAGGCCTTCCCGGCCCCATTGCTCGCGTACAAATAGCATCGCGATTCCACTCGCGACCAAAACCACGCCACAACTCCTGTAGATGAAAGTTCGAAAGAGGCTCATTCGACTGCCTCTCCTGGTTCATCCTCCTCGGAATCGGACACCTGATTCGACTCCGATGTCGGCCCAGAGGGCCGATGGTCGGTACCTTCGTGCAACATGATCTTCACCATCGCAACAAGGCCGAGCCCGACACCACCGAGGGTTCCCCAGGGCGAACTTCCGAACTTGCCATCGAGCCACGATCCAGCCAGAGCGAGCACAACAAACGTGATGACGACCCGAAAACCCAGGGTCGAGAGACGGATGTAAGCCGCCGCCTTCGCTGGGTCCTCATCGCGATCGGAATCGGAGCCACCCATTCTCATCACGTCACTCCCGACCTGTTACTCGGAGAGGTGCTGAAACATAGTGATCGACGTCGCAGCAAGAGTGGAAAAGTACCAACGGCTCCGGGAGAGGTCAACCAAATCGACCCCCTTCAGAAAGCCAGAAAACCGTTGTATTGGAGCGTTTCAGGCCCTTATGCGAGCGAATCACGACGAGCCATAGCAAGTGTCATCCTCACCTGCCACCATCGCCTTCCGGGTCGTCATTTCCGAGAGCATCGAGAACCTGGCGAGGCCTCACCGCGGCTGGCTCCAGCCGTAACGCTCGACGAGCC
>JBBWWE010000013.1:0-1678 GCA_050256595.1 Planctomycetota bacterium | reverse complement strand
ACAACGAGTTGGTCGATCCAGCCACCAGAGCGCAGTGCCGCCAGCAGGCCCAGCATGATCCCGACAGCAGATCCGATCAGTAATGCCAGACTTCCCAGCACGATGGAGATGGGAAGGCCGGCTCCCAGAATCGATGAGACGTCGTGATCGGGTTGTCTTAGCGAAGGCCCGGGATCGAGCATCAGCCAGCCCTGTAACTGATCGAGGTACTGGCTCCAGAGCGGAGCATCGAGATTGTAGCGTGCCTCGATGGCTTTTTTGACCTCAGCCGGCGGGTCTCTTTCCTCATCGAAGGGACCCCCCGGGGCCGCCCGGATGATGAAAAAGGACAAAGTGAAAACCATCCAGATGGTCACGACTGCAGTGATCGATCGGCGTATTAATAACTGACTCAGGGAGCCTCCCTGTCAAGTCCGCGAAGATCATGCTGATCGAGTGGATTGGCATGGAAGCCGGTGATCTGTTGGGAGATCAGGTTGCCGGATGTCATCGACCACAACGGCAGGATCGGTCCGCGTTCGAGCAGGATCTTTTCGGCCAGATACCAGGAACGCTGACGTTTCTTGACATCGGTGTGATGAAGTGCTTCAGCGACGTGACGGTCGTATTCGTCATCGGACCAACCGGTGCGGTTGTTGGGTGCATCGCTGGTGAAGAGAGTCAGGAAGGTGGCCACATCGGGATAATCCGCGATCCAGTTGCTGCGCGAGATGTCATAGTCGACGGAGCGTTGTGCGTCGAGAAAACTCCGCCATTCCATCGCGCGAATCCTCGTGTCCAGTCCCAGTTCACGTTTCCAGCACAGTTGTAGCCACTCGGCGACCAGTGTGTTGGTGCCGCCGGAAGGAAGCAGGATTTCGATGGCAGGTAATGATCGTCCACCAGCCATCCCCGGCACCTTCCAGCCCGATTTCGCCAGCAACTGACGGGCGAGTTGCGGGTCGTAGCCGATCTTTGGCCACTGCTCGGCGCTCACCTCGGTGCTCGGAATGACACCCTGTGCGGTGAAAGTGGCACCGTGGTAATCGGGCAGTGGGTCGTCCAGGACCGTCGATATGCCACGCTCTTGCAACTTTCGACGCTGTCTCTCCATCGCTGGAGGTGGCCAGGGAACGAATCCGTGGGCGGGCTCGGGATCACCTCCGAGCACATCCTGGCACAGTTGCATGCGGTCGATGGACAGCGACAGGGCGCGGCGTACCGCAACGTCATCGAGGGGTGGGCGATCGAGATTCAGACGATAGAAATAAATCCCCAGGTAAGGATCAGCTCGCCACTTCGGGGACCAGTCGGGATCGCTGCGCAGAACCGGAATCGCGGCAGGCGGTACGCGAACCGACCAGTCTGACATTCCGGCAGCAAAGAGGTTGAGCATCGTGTTGCTCGATTCAGCGGCAAGGAAATCGATCGTCTCGAGCGCCGGACGAGCGGGCCCGCGGTAATTCGGATTGGGTATGAGGCGGATTCTGTCGCGCAATCGCCATTGCTGCAGTTTCCATGGTCCGTTGGTTGGCACATCGACGCCGGCTGTGCCGCGGGAACTGATGTGGACCGGTTGCAGTGGAGTCTGCGCGCACAGGTACGGGAACCACGGTGTCGGGTGGATCAGTTCGACGACGAGGGTGTTGCTTCCCTCGATTCGAATTTGAACCTGCTGGCGAGTTCCCTGACCGTTTCG
>JBBWWE010000012.1:0-4335 GCA_050256595.1 Planctomycetota bacterium | reverse complement strand
TCGGAATCGGGTACGTGTTGATGACTTTATTTGGGGATTCCGGTCCTCCTGGCATCGATGAACGCCAGTTTTCCGAACCTGGAAGAACCGCTGTTGAGAAAACAGGTCTCCGCGATCTCGGATTACCCGAACGTAACATAGAAAAGGTAACTGTACACGGCATCGTGCAGGACGCAGCAGGTACCCCTCTTCCCGGCGCTGCCGTAGTGCTGTCACGCATCAAGGGAGGCTCGGGGTTAGCTCAGGTGAGTCGACTCAAGCAGATCAACTCCACGAACGATGGTCGTTTCCAGTTTGATGAGGTCCTCCCTGGTTTCTATCGATTCCAGGCAAACCTTGCTGGTTATCAGAGTCACAGACTCGATGTTGCCGTGGTCGAGGGAGTGAACAATCCGGAAATCGTGCTGGTTCTGTCCTCGGGGTTGTCCATCAGCGGAACCATTTTCGATCCACTCGGAAAACCGGTGGCGGGTGCTCAGATCGCTGCGTTCAAGGAACGGGTCGAGCAAGATGCACCGCTACAGAAGCGACTCCAGGTCCTTCTCGATCTGCAAGAAATGCAGGAAGAAAACGGGATCATCGCCACTTCAGACGGTTCGGGTCATTACCAGGTGGTGGGGCTCGAAGATCTCAGTTATCGGCTACAGGTGGTGGCGACCGGATTCTCTCCGGCTGAGCAGCGCTACATCGCCGCCGGTAGCAGCGAAATCAATTTCGTACTCGAACTGGGAGGCATCCTGTCCGGAACGGTGCAGGATCCGGGTGCGGTCGGGATCGCCGATGCTCTGGTTGAAATTTATCGACAGACCGGTTCCCAGGACATCATCGAGATCATCCAGGAACGGGCGATGCCGCCACTGGCTACGCGCGAGACCGACGGAAGTGGCTTCTTCCAGTTCGACGAACTCGGAGGTGGAAGTAACTACCGTCTCGTGGCCCGTGCTGTTGGTTATCAGCCGCGCCAGTTCGAGAATCTCCAGGTCGACTCGGGTGGCAGTGCAGAAGTTAATGTGATTCTCACTCTTGGAGAAGTGATCCGGGGAACGGTGTACGACCCGCTCGGAAATGCTCTCGCGGGAGCACTTTGCAAGGTCAATCAGATGGGGGCACGTAGCGAAGGACCTCCCATCGATCTCACCGATGGAGGTCTTGAGACCAACGAAGATGGAGAGTTCATCTTTGACACCCTGACCGAAGCTGATTACCGATTGATTGTCAGTTACCCCGACTACGCCACCTATCAGGAACTGAGGATCCGTCCCGGGGCTGATCTCCTCAACGTCATACTAAGTGAGGGAGCGGCCATCAGTGGTAACGTTCTCGATGCGGAAACCAACGGCCCCATCTTGGGGGCGGTTGTGACCGTCAATGATGTTGCCGATGTGAAGAAGACAGCCGTCACCGATGGCGACGGTCATTATTTCGTCCGAGGGATCACTGAGCAGCGCCGTCCGAGCGTTTACGTGAGTGTGACCGCCACCGGATACACCCGTTCAGGCAACGAGCAAGTCGAGGTGGCTGAAGGATCTGAGACTCCCGGGGCCAATTTCTACCTGCAGCGAAACGGCGTAGTTCGAGGCCAGGTTGTCAGTGCCAGTGGTGTGCCACTTCCTGGAGTTTCTGTCAGTGCCCGGAAGATGCATTCGGAGCAGAACCCGGTCGTGGTCAATGCGGCTCCTCCCGTCACCAGCGACTCGACTGGCAACTTCGAGGTGGTCGAGGTTTCCCCCGGGTTAGACATGTTCCTGGAAGGATCTCATTCCCAGTACCTGATCAGCCAGTCAGAGAATTTTGACCTGGTAGCCGGATCTTCGATCAACAATATGACACTGGTCATGAAGATCGGCGGGGCTCTCAGCGGTATCGTGATCGATGAAGTGGGTGCACCGTTAGAAGGGGCCATTGTCGCAGTCCGCGAAGAGTGGCTCGGTGAGGTCAATCCCGAATCGTTGCCAAACAAGGCCTATTCGGATGCGGCGGGGCAGTGGCTTATCCGCAGCCTGCCGGACGGAGATCATACCCTCATCTGTTCCGTCCCTGGCTATCTCATCATCGAGCGTAGCGGAGTTGTCGTCTCTGAGGGTCGCAACACCGCCAATATCGAGTTGCAGATGGTCAAGGGTGCGGTTCTCGAAGGACAGGTTCTGTCGATGGATGGAAATCCGATCGAGGGTGCTCGTATCACCGCCATCGATACCAGCGAAGGTTTGAGAAAGTTGAATCGCTCGACCGATCTGACCGGCTACTTCCAGTTCGATAACCTGGGGCGTTACCCAGTGGATCTGGTCGTCGAGAAGGGTGGCTTTGCCGATGTGCGCCTGTTCGAGCAGCCGGTTGATCAACAACCGATAGTTGTTCGGCTTGAAGCACTCGGGGGTATTCGTGGAACGGTCATCCAGGAGTCAGGAACTCCGTTGAGGGCTTTTAGCGTTTCGCCCCGGATCATCGAAGGTGATCGTGAAGTCACTCGTGTTCCGTCGCGAACCTTCCAGTCTGATGAAGGTCGATACGATTATGACGGCCTCCAACCGGGGACTTATAACGTTCTCGTCGGAGCTCCTGGGTTTGCACAGGACGTGATCGAGAACGTGGTGGTCCGATCCAACCGATGGGTTGATCTTCCCACGGTGGTTCTCGGTCAGGGTGGACGGGTGCTCGGGCGGATCATCGATGCCAGCACCGGTCAGTCGGTAGCTGGAGCCAAGGTCACGGTTGCGGGAGGTAACCGTAGTTTCCTCACCAGCACGACCTTCAGGCCCCCAGGAGCGGGTCGACGAGATCAGATGCTCACTGGCGCAGACGGCTACTTCGAGTTCATCGGTCTGGCGGTTCCGACCATCTCGCTGAAGGTGGAACATCGGGCCTACATCACCGAGTCGGTCGACGGGGTTCTCAGTGGCACCGCTGATCTGGTCATCGCCATCGGAGCCGGAGGAATCATCGAGGGACGAGTCTCCGATCTCGATGGCAATTCCCTGGCAGGAACCCAGGTACTTCTATCAGGGGGCGTGAAGGGAACCGATGCTCGATCTCAGACCGATCGGAAGGGTTTCTTCACTTTCCCCGGTCTGCCGTCAGGGATTTATGTGGTTCGGGTGACCAACTTCGGTCGGGGCGATGGAACTCCGACCAACATCAAGAACGCTCCGACCTTCGAGGTTCGGGTCGAGGCGGGAACGACCGAATTCCTGGAGGTCGAGATCGAGGTCTGATCACGGCACGCGATACCTCATCCGGGGTACAGGTCGGGACCAATCGGGGTGAAGTTGCCCTGGTCCCGACCCGTATCCCGCTCTTCAATTCCGGTGGAGCGCTCGTAAGTTCTTTATAAAGGGAAGTTTATCTCGTCCGTAGAATTGCAGCAGCCTGACATGGAAAATGGCCCAACCTTTGCAATGTTCCTGGGTGGAAGTGTTCCTCGAAGGGGAGCCTTCCTGGTCGATGAAGAACTGGAGACGGTGAAATGACAAGTTCAACAAACCGGAACCCCGAGAGCCCACGAGTCCAACTCCTTCCCCGGATCTCCCTGACGGGAATCCTGTCCCTCGTGACGCTGGGTGTTGCCCTCACCCTGATCGTCATCCCCGGGGTTCCGGTTGTTTCTTCCCAGGAGGTGATCGCCGTTGCCACAGATGATCCTGAGCCTGAACAGCCCGACGATAGTTGCCAGGGTGATGACACAGTGCCGCATCAGGATCTCAAACGGATCGAGGGCTGGATCCTCGATCTGGCCGACGATTCCTGGGCGGTACGGCGGGTCGCACGGCAGCAGTTGATCGAGAAAGGTGATCTGTCCCGTGCCCTCCTCAAGCCTTCACTCGAGAGCCCTGACCTGGAGGTGAGGGCACAGGCGCAGTCCATCATCGAGAAAATTGACCAGAACAAGAAGCAACCCGGGCCGGATGTAGGGTTCGACGATGGAGATGGAAGAGTCGAGCGGCGCGTCATCCGGATGGGGCCAGATGGATCTATCCAGATCGAAGTCGGGCCCGACGGTCAGGTTCACATCGTACAAGACCGACCGTCTCGTGGGACGGACCCCATCGAGGCGATTCGAGATGCCGAGCAACAGATGAGGAAACTGGAACAAGAGATGCTTCGTCGCATTCCTGATCCACTTTCCGGCAGGTCCATCTTTGGCCCGCTCGATCCTCTCGGTCCTTTTGGTGGATTGCGTGGGGCGACCAACGGCTGGAGCGGATCGACCCGCTTCCAGGTCACTCGTGATGGCAAAACCGTGGTCGATTCCAGCACTTCCAGTTCGATGCTAATACTGGAGCCTGCCGGCATCGCCTTTGAAACGCTTCAGCCTTCCTTGCGTGCCCATCTCCCGTC
>JBBWWE010000011.1:0-3152 GCA_050256595.1 Planctomycetota bacterium | reverse complement strand
TCTTCAGTGGAGAACTGGTCGGAGAATACGGAGGTACGAATCTGTGGATTCCGATTTGTTTTGATCTGAAATATTTCCTCGACCATTATCTGGAGTGGAGTCTTGACCCCTTCGATCAAGAGAATTGGGCACATCTTTCGGAGCCTCCACCCTTCTATGCCCCGGTCACTTCGCTGTTGACGCCCCAGTACCAGTCTTTATTGAGCCAGGTTACCGAACTGGATGGGCAGTTGCTGGCCCTTCGCGCCGCTTTCGATGCGATGATCTCGCGAAAAAATGGCCAGCAGTGGCAGCCTCCCGAGGGGATCGAACGCATCGTGAACGCGGATGGAACCGTACGGATCCGGGTCACCGGAGGCCCTGCCGGGACGGACGTCTACTTGCCCCGATAGGCAGAGCACTGGGCTGGGTAAGGCCCGGTGCTCAAGCAAGGTGCAAAAGAAGTGGTGAGCGGGCTGTAAGCCGAGTCCTGTTCACCGATACGAGATCGGTGTGCGATCATTCCTCTGGGATGCCCGTTGCCGGACAACTCGAACGACCTACCCGGGCACTAACCCGACTTTCGCCGAGAACGGAGCGGACAACTCCTTCACCTCTGTTTGGTCTTTCTCCGGGTGGGGTTTACCCTGCCAAGGACGTCACCGCCCCCGCGGTGAGCTCTTACCTCACCATTTCACCCTTACCGATGATCCGAAGAGCACCGGCGGTATATTTTCTGTGGCACTTTCCCTGGGATTGCTCCCGGTGGACGTTACCCACCACCCTGTCCTGCGGAGCTCGGACTTTCCTCGACATGGCCTTGCCATGGCGCGATCGCTACGCCCGCTCACCACCCTTCATGGTAGCGAATCGGGTTGTTTACTGGAAGGCCATCGACAAAAACTGCACGATGAGTGCCAGGATCACGATTCCACCGCCGACACTGAGGAAGTAGCGAACAGCTTCCTTTTTCAGGGACAACTCTCGTTCCTCGATCCGGGTCACCGAAACGTGGACCAGGGAGATCATCGCGGTCATGAGCAGGAACAGGAGCAATTTCGTCATCGACTCGCCTCGGAGTTACTGGCTGGAGATTCCCTCCTGCTGCGGTTGATTCGTAAATCGAAGATGTCGAGCAAGCACAGGATGTTGAGGAGTCCGGCGATACAGACCAGCAGGATTCCCGTGTCATTCCATCTCGGTACATCCTGATATTCGCGAACACTTTGCAGTCCCATCAGTGCATGCTGTGCCGCAGGGTCGAAAAATGAAACCAGTGCGGTACCTCCACAGCCAACTCCGGCCCAGAAAAGCCAGGGATGAAAGAGGCGAGATCCTGCTTCGAACTCCGACAGCAGCATGCCACAGATCCAGAAAAGGTTGATCACCACCAGGATGATGAGTCCCGTTTGCTTGCGGTTCGATAGCAGGTGCCCCGATCCAGGCAGTAACCACGACGCTAGTGCAAGGTACGGAAGGGATTTCTGTTTCACGCGATATTATCCCTCATCACATCGAGAACTGTTCGCCGAGGTAGTAACGCCGAGCATCCGAATCCTTGAGAATCTCCTCCTGGTCTCCCTGAGCGATGATGCGGCCATCATAGATGATGAACGAACGATCACAGACGTTCAGGGTATCCCTGACATTATGGTCGGTGAGGAGCACACCGATTCCCTGGTCGGAAAGGTAGCGGATCACCTGCTGCAGGTCCGCAACCGCGATTGGATCGACACCGCTGAAAGGTTCATCGAGCAGGATCAAGGAAGGTTCCGAGATCAGGGCTCGGGCCACTTCCAGGCGCCGTTTTTCGCCTCCAGAGAGAACTTCACCGCGGCTATCGGCAACTCGCTGTAAACCGAAATCCTCGATGAGGTTTTCGAGGCGATCTGCTCGTTCCGGTTCGCTGAGAGGACGGGTTTCGAGAATTGCAGCGAGATTTTGTCGTGTCGTGAGTCCCCGAAATACGGAAGTTTCCTGCGGTAGGTATCCCATTCCACGCCGAGCGCGCTGGTACATGGGAAGAGTGGAGATCTCTTCACCATTGAAGAACACCTGTCCCTGGTCTGAGCGGATCATTCCCATCGTCATCCGGAAGGTGGTGGTCTTTCCGGCACCGTTTTTTCCGAGCAGCCCGATGATGGATCCTGGAGGGACATCGAAAGAGACACGGTCGACGACCTTACGGTTACTGTAAGACTTGGATAGATTTCTGACGGTGAGAATCAACGGATGAATCCGATCTCGTTTCGCCCCGGAAGGCCTGGCCAGAAGATGACGAAACCTCGCCCCAGCAGGTTTGACCTGGCGAATGAGCCCCAGTAGCGAGAATCGAGGCTCGACGGGCTATTGTCTCCCATCACGAAGTACCTTCCCGCCTCGATCTGGTACGGAGAGGATATCGCATGGTTCCCATCCTGAGTCCAGTGCTGGTCACGAGACAACTCTATCCGTCCGATTGTTCCTCCGCACTGTTTTGCTGTTATCGAGACGCTGCTGGCGAGTTTGCTTCGATTTCTGGTTGCGGTGCCAGATCCCAACTCGGTGGCCGGAAGAGCTGAATCGGCGAGCACCTGTCCGTCCACGATGAGCCGCACTCGACGATCGACGATCTGGGCCTCGATCAGGTATTGCCGGTCGGGTTGCAGGGCGAAACCTTCCGCGGTGGCCAGGATGGTTGCTTCGGAGTCGCTCCGGATCAACTCGAGCTGGGCGTTTCCGGTTGAGAAGGGGAAGGACCAACGATATTCGGATGGGTAATTGTGCAAGGAAATGAAGAGTCGAGCCTCGTTCATGCCGGGTTCTGGAGTGGCTCGCATCAGGGTGCGTAGTTGGAGATCTCTCACCGGAGAAAGGAGCCTGGAACTGGAGCCTCGAACCGGGTTGTAGTTGTACTTGTTGCCGATTCCACGGACATAACGGAGACTTCCCTGACCCTGGATCTGGTTGAAATCCCAACCACTTTCGGTACGAACCCAGCCAGGGGACGCGACCCAGGCCGATTCAACGTGTCCCTGTTCTTCTACTGCCGAGTCGTGAATCGGTGTCCAGAAACGTTTCTGCACATCGACCGGTTTCGATTCAACTTTTCCATCGATCCAGATATCTCCATGCACGACTTGAATCTTTTCTCCTGGGAGTCCTACCAGCCGTTTGATGTAATTTCTTTCCCG
>JBBWWE010000010.1:0-10715 GCA_050256595.1 Planctomycetota bacterium | reverse complement strand
TACCGATCAAATCGTCCTCGTCGAGTCCCTCGAGCAGTTCATCGACATCGGCACTGGATTTCTGGTAGGCGCGGTTGATCAGGGCAGTGATCTCTGCGCGAGGGGAGATCACCGGTTCGATCACCCGCGCAAGCGTCGCTGCCAGATCATCCATCGGTTGGACGTCGAGCGGATCGCAAGTGGCGACCTGTAGCACTCCAGCCACTTCGCCAATGGCGATCAGGTTGTAAGTTCGGGCAAACTGAGCAGGGACCAGTAGAGTGAAATCGGCGGGAACGTCCGATTCTGCCAGATCCTCCACGTACGGTATGCGGAGACGTCTGGAGAGCACTTCCAGTAGCGCTGCCTCGGTGACGTAGCCTTTCTCGCGAAGGACCTTGTCGAGCGCCTTACCGGTGGCCAGTTCTTCCTCCTGGCATTCACTCAACTGCTCCTCGTTGAGGAGGCCCTGATCGATCAGATCGTTGAAGAGAGGGATCCTCATCTGGGCTACTCCGAATCACTCTCGCTCTGTGGCCTGATCAGCGGCTCCACTGCTCGATCGCGGGCGTTCTCCGGATCGGAGAATTGCTGCAATCGGATCTCGTCATCGAAGGAGCGAACGCCTTCGATGGCACCTTGTGTGAAATCGCTCAGGTTATTGAAGCGGTCATCGTCGAGGATGTGTGCGCTGAGAAACACGTACAGGTTGTCCCGGCGAGAAGATGAGCCGTGGCTCTGGAAGAGCATTCCGATCAGAGGAAGATCTCCCAGGAACGGAACCTTCTCATCTAGTGTGCTGGCCTGGCTCTGGGCGAGGCCGCCGATGATGAACATGCCGCCATCGGGGATCGTCACCTTGGAGGAGATGGTGTTGGTGGCACGGTCGGGAAGTGCGCCGGTGGAATTTTGTATGCCGGAGAAGGATGACACTTCGAGTTCCAGCTCGAGCAGCACCACCTCGCTGGAGATGGTCGGAATCAGCGATAGGGTGATTCCTGCCGTTTCAGACTGCTGACTTGTGGTCACGTTGACGTTGGTGGTATTCGAGGTGGTGTAGAAGATCTCGTTTTGTACCGAGATCGAGTTCTCCTGGTTGTCGTCGGCGAGGATGAAGGGCGTGGCGAGGATGTTGGTGTCCTCGTCTGCTTTAAGTGCGTTCATGACCAGCGGGAATTGGCCATCCTGCTGGATTGCAGCATTGAATCCCACGCCTATCCCGGGAGTCCTCGTCAGACCGGTGATCACACCGTTAGGGTCGAGGCTAGGCAGCACCTCGCTGGCGCCGAAGGCACTGAGCATGATTCCTGTCAGGGCCTGATCGTCCAGATTTCCGGCCAGGAACTCGAGGGTGTAGTTGAGGCTGGAACTGTCACTGACTTGCACCAGGGCGACCTCGAGGAACACCTGCCGACGACGCTTGTCGATCTGCTTCAGGATGTTTTCGATTTCCTCGTATTCTTCAGGCTCCGCCTGGATGATCAGCGAGTTGGTCTGCTCATGGGGGACGATACGAGTCGGAGTGAATTGCTGTTGCTGCTGGACTCCACCGGCAGCTCCGGTGGTTCCGCGCCCCGTGGTTCGACTGCCGCTAGTCGATCGACTCCCGGTTCGACGCAAAGAACCTTCTGATCCTTCGACCAGTTGGCGGATGTTGTCGGCCAGTTCTTCTGCCTTGAGGTAGTTGACCTTGTAGATCCAGGTGGTGTTGCGCACGTTACGGACCTTGGTATCGAGTTCGTCGATCAACTGGTGGACCAGATCGAGTTCATCCGGATCGGTCGACTGGATGATGATCTTCTGGGTTCTGTTGTCGGCGATCAGGCGTGTCGATTCGCCGGCGAGTGCGGTGCTACGACCGACTCCCGATCTAGCCGTTCCGGCTGCGCTTCTTCCTGCAGCTGATCCAGCAGTCGTGGTTCGACGCCCGGTCGTACCAGAGGTGCCGGTATCGCTGAGGGCTTCCTGGACGATGCTGACGATGTCCTGAGCATCGGCGTAGAAAAGTTCGCGGATCTGAAGCAACCGCTCGGGGCCACTGATCTCGATATCAATGTATTCAACAAGCCGCTGGATGTGTTCGAGGATGCGAATCTTCGCCTTGATGATCAGGGTTTCGTTGTTGGTCACCGTGACGATTTTCAGACTTCCGGAAGTACTTCCGGCTCCCTGGATACCGAGCAGTTCCTGGAGAGCCTGGCGAACCACGCTGGTCTCAACATGCTTCATCTGCAGTACCAGAGTGGCCAGTGCTTCGCCGTCCTGTGCACTGGTTTCGTCGCCAGCTTCGATGATGGGGTTGACCGGATCGGACGGTACTTGCGCTCTTGCGCTGGTGGCGCGGACGTTGATGACGACGGTGCCGTCCTCGAGGGTGCTATCCCACAGTTCGTAGCCGTTGGTCTCAAGGATCGCCTGGACGATGGGGTAGGTCAGTGGATCGACATCGCCAATCACATCGACGAAGGTTTCCTCGGCAAAGGCAGGGTCATTGGTCGACGATGGGTAATTGACGAACTTACCGGTGGTGCGCTGGATGAAGCGCAACAAACTCAGCACCGGGAACTTGCCCTCCTCCATGCGGTAAATCTCCGCGTCGGAGGAATCTTCGGCCGTATCGTTGCCATCGCGTTCGTCGGAGTCCTCGTCGTCGTCGCCGTCTCCGGTCGATTCTGCGGCATCCGGGGCTCCGGCGGCAGGATCCTGGGCTTCGGCAGGAGGATCCTGGGCTCCGGCGGGAGGATCCTGGGTCCCGGCAGGGGGATCCTGGGCCAGGAGCAGGCTATCTCCGGGTATCAGAGACAGGGTCAGGATTAGCACCAGGCAGGCCGCGAGGGCACCTCTGGTGACGTTTTTCAGGGTCTCTCGGGTAGAGACCTTACAGTTGCTGGCCATCACGGCACACCCTTCCATCGTCGGGTTCATGACTGTTCCTCTTCCTTAGATCGACCGGATCGCGGTCTCCCTTGTGGGGACTTCGGGATTCTTTCCAAGGAATCCAGCAAGGGACCGATCCGGCCAGAGGTCTCGGCGTTGACCTCAATTTCTCTCCGTAAAGAGAGGCAGGTCAGACTATCATTGCGCAAATGGAATGCCCGTCCATGGCAACCGGGCAACTTCCACAAGTTTATTTGCCATATAGAGTTGCCGAGATTCCGGTAATGCTTCAGGAGGTCAACTTGATCTGATCTGGGGTCGGAGGTGTTCGAGAATCGAACACTTTGAGGAAGTTGTCGCTCAGCAGCCGGGAGCCGCGTCGAGTTGTTCCAGCAGTTGCTCGACCGCAGGCCAGATGTGCTTGGGAACCCGGATCATCAGCGAATTGGAGGGTCGATGCTCGACGACATGAATCGGTATGCCACCGCGCTTTTTCCAGGCCCGGTCGAGTTCCAGAGCCAGTTCCGATGCGGTCCCATACCGGACCTTCCAGTTGCGCAGCACCGGCCTCTGGGTTCCCGGTACCGGCGGACAGTCTGCCGCTGAGAGGAGTTTCAGGTAGTTCCGGAGACGGATCGGAGAGGTGCAGGAGATGACCACTGATCCGGTTCTGGGATCGGGCACGAAACGGCTCGGTCGATCGAGTGGACCTAGCTGTTTTTCTCGTTTCTCGGCTTCGGTTCGCAACAGTTCACAGATCGGTTCGGGATTGACGTGTACGAGTCGAACGACACGTACTGCGAAACGAGCCAGGGGAGGGTTCGACGATGGGTTTGTCGTGGCCCAGTGAGGACCACGAACGAGTCCGGGGTGGATCGGTTTCAACACGATGCCTTCTGATCGCAACAAGCCAACGAGGAGTATCTCTCCCCCTCTTGATATCGACAGGGGTTCAAGCAGGCGCACGTTGCGGTGACCCAGTGTAGAACTCTCTGAAATCACCTCCTGATCGGTGAGCAGGCTCCAGCCGCTCAGCAACACTCCGACGGGAATATTGCCGGCAGGCAGAACGGAATCGGCAGACTGGGGTAGGGGCAGCAGCAGGCCGAGCCATGCTGTCAGCACGAAAGGGATCATCGATCCACCCCCGGTGGGTCCAGTTTCAGATTCCGGATTCGCGAGTACAGAGTCGAGCGTTCGATGCCGAGTAACTCTGCTGCTTTCTTCTTGTTCCAGTTGACGTGATCGAGAACTCTTTCGATGTGTTCTGCTTCCAGTGTACGCAGCGAGATCGGTTCCCAGGCGGCTTCCTTGCGACCCATTACCGAGGTGGAAGAGGTCTGGTCCAGTCGCAGATCTGTGGGTTCCAGTATGTCTCCATCGGACAGGATCACGGCACTTTCGATGACATTTCGCAACTGCCGGACATTACCAGGCCAGGAGTGGTTGCGAAGAGCATCACGTCCCTCTTCGGAGAGCAGTTTTCGTGGCTTTTTCAGTTCAGTACACAAATCGAGGAAGTGATCCGTGAGCAGGTCGATGTCTTCGACTCGATCTCGAAGCGGTGGAACCAGAACCTCGAGAACGGCGAGGCGATAGTAGAGATCCTCACGAAAACGACCGTTGGCCACATCTTCTTGTAGATCTCTATGGGTCGCGGCAACGATTCTCACATCGACCTCGATCGATTCGTTGCTGCCGACTCTCTCGACCATTTTATCCTCAAGCAGGCGCAGCATCTTTGACTGAGCAGCATGGGGAAGTTCTCCGATTTCATCGAGGAAAACGGTCCCTCCTTCTGCAGCCTCGAACTTGCCCTTTGTTCTCTGGTCGGCACCGGTAAAGGCTCCCTTTTCGTGTCCGAACAGTTCACTCTCGACCAGCGTAGCGGGAATCGCTGCGCAGTTCAGTGCGATGAACGGAGCGGCCGCGCGAGATCCCTGGTAGTGAATCGCACGGGCCACCAGTTCTTTGCCGGTTCCGGTTTCTCCGCGGATCAGCACGGTACTTCCCGTTGGTGCCGCTTTGCGGATGAAGACCCTCATCTCCTCGATCAAAACGGATTCACCGATGATGGGCATCGAGTCGATCACGGTACGAACCAGTTCTTCTCGATCATGATTTAACTCATGCAATTCTTCTCCTGCCGAGAAGCCCGCGCCAATGATTCCGGCTGCCACACCGGCGCCCCATAGTTCTTCGTCGCCGAATGGGCGGTCAACGCCGTCGATTCGATCGAGGTACAGGATTCCGCGGATGCCCTCCTGGACCGGAATCGGAGCAGCGATCACGGTACGAATTTCGTCTCCGACGACGCTTCTTCGATCAGCGAAGCGAGTATCCTGCGCGGTGTCCCTCGACAGGACCGCACGGCGTGTCTGCATCACCTCGGTGTGAATGGTGTGGCTCAACACGAAACCGTGCATCGGCAGACCTTTGCGCGACCAGGCACTACGACAGACCCAACCATCATCATCGAAGATGAGAATGGCACCGCGATCTGCCTCGGTACCTTCGACGAGATGCCGCAAACCCTGCTCCAACGGCGCTGCTCCGGCCCGGGGCGCAGCACCCAGGAGGGGTGCTGCTCGATGGAGAGCGGCGAGAATCTGTCCGGCACGAATACCGTCGAGGGATTCAGGAGTGATCTCGATCCTCTTGAGTACCTGGGTCTGACAGACACTGTCACTGCTGATCTCGATGGCGGCTTCGAGACGGATCTCGCTGTCACCGATTCCGAGGCGGTCTCCGGGAGCAAACTCTGCTTCCTTGATCGGATCGCCATTGAGAAAGGTACCGTTCGAGGATTCGAGGTCGAGAACTCGCCAACTTTTATCCCGATGAAGTAGTTTTACGTGGAAGCGGCTTGCGGCACGGTCGTCGATGGGGATGTCGGCGGTTGGGTCCCGGCCGATGACGATTCCGTCACCGGATGCGGATTCGATCGAGATCTCCCGGCTCGTGTACTGGCCGTCGCGATTGAGAATGTGGAGACGAGTAGTCAGGGGCCTCCCTCCAGGATCCAACTTCGCTGGATCCGGTCTCGATCGAGCACTCCGACGATCTCTACCAGGTTCAACTTGGTATTCCAACTGGCAAGATCACCTTCGCATCGGATCGAAGGAGCTCCACGCGGGACTGCCTCATCGGGCAACGAGAAGAGAAGCCGGACGATCTGGGTTTTTTGTGCGTCTTCTCGCTCGATCTGAAAGCGGAAACGAGCCTTTGCGGGATCTTCCGAGGCGAGACGTAGCAGCGAGATCTGATGATCGACTCCGGCAAGAAAAACACCGGAGATCGTCTCTTCCTCCAGTTCGATGGCGACGACTTCCCCGTGCTTGAGAGCCTCGATTCTGGGAGGAATCGGTCTCCCGATGGCGATGCCGATGCGCAAGCGATCGCCGGGACGCTCGGGATCCTGTGCCACTCGCAGTTCCAGGTCGGGTGAGCCGAGACAACGCAGGCCCGTGATTTTCCATTCCCTCAGTTCCTTCAGGTACGGGAATGAAATCGTTCGTGGGTCATTGGCCCAGCGCAACTGCCCGTCCCGCACTATTGGTGCGATACGGGGGTGTCCTGGAGAGTCCCGGGTCACGGCGGGGAAGCGAAAAAACCTTTCCAGTGCCTGGCCATCACGGGTGAAGTCGTATTCGAGTCGTTCGTAGGGTGGCGCTGCGGATAGCACTCCACGCAGTGTCCCGTCGACCCGGATCCCGCCTCCGTTGTTGTTTCCTTGCCAAAAAAGTGTTGCCGCCACTGCGCAGATCACCACAACCCCGACCGTCAGCCCCGTTGCCAGCATTGAAGGTTTGCGGGTTTCGATGGCACCAGGATCGACCACTCTCTGAATCGCAAGCAGATCTTCCAGCAGAGCGGAGTGAGTCGGTGGGCGATCTTCGGGTCGTTTTTCCAGCATCTTCAGCACCAGGCTGGCCAGGTCGGGATGGATCCCCTCTCTCAGCGTCGAGGGATCAGGTGCCGGTTCATTGGCCTGGGCAACGAGCAGTTCGACGCGGGATTCGCGCTCGAAGGGTGGTTTGCCGGTGAGCAGGTGGAAGATGGTGGCACCTAGACTGTAGATGTCGGAGCGTTCATCGAGAACCCAACCCTGGACCTGCTCAGGAGATCCATACTGAGGGGTGCAGAGGAACTCCGGTTCTTCCTGGGGGTTTTCTCCAAGATTGCCGGCGAGACCGAAGTCGACCAATTTCACCTCACCCCGAGAATCGGTGAGCAGATTGGATGGTTTCACATCTCGATGAATGATACCCCGGCTCACCGCAGCCTTGAGTGCCCGGGTGGCAGCGATCGCGACCCGGATGGCTTCGGCGACACCAAGAGCGCCTTCGGTATCGAGACGCTCTCCGAAGCTGGGACCCTCCAGATATTCCATCACCAGGTACGGGGGATCCTCATCCTCGTGGATAGCATGGATCTGACCGATGTTCGGGTGGCTCACTGCGGCGATGGCTCGTGCCTCGGTGAGGAACAGTTCGCGGATATCGGATCGACCGTGGAGATTGGGATGGATCCTCTTGATGGCGACGGTTCGCTGTAATCTCGGATCTCGTGCTCGGTACACCACCCCCATGCCACCTTCGCCGATCTTCTCTTCGACCAGAAAGGAACCGATCTTCTCCAGCCGGGGAGTATGCATCGGTTGAGTCTCGTCGGGGGAACTTCCCATTCCGGTGGTTTCACCGGGAGACAGCCTGACATCGGGGAGCAACACATTACCTTTCCTTGCGCAGGGAACCGATCGGCCCCCCATCACCTGCGGCCGGACTCATGCTATCCTGCGGCGGCGGCAGGTCGATGGGGCCCGGCTCGAAACACAGGGAATAGTCTCACGATGTCCTCGAAATTCGAAAAGAACCTATTCGCGAGCGAGGGAAAAGATCCCCACTTGCTGCTGGTGGCTCTCAGGAAGGCGGTAGAGGCAGCGCAGGGACAGATGGAGTTGATCCGGCTGACCGAATCCGATCTCCATGTACGGATCCTTGCCGAATCCGAATCTTCCGGAGAGACCCTCGTCAGCAACTTGTTGCCGCTTGGTTTCGAGATGCGTGAACTGTTGCCGGTCCTCTGGCAACAGGCTCCGGCAACTGGAGTTGCTCCTGCAGGTTTCTACAGCACCACTCATCATGACACCGAGATTTTCAACGATGGACAGTGGCAGCCGTTGCAAGCCCAGCGCATGGATGGCTGCATCACTCTTCGTGATGGGGTGCCGAGTTGTACCAAACTGCGCGATCTGATCGAGGGGGAAGCAGTGGTTGTGGGAATGGACGGGGTCCGTCTCACCACCGGGGCATCGCCGAACGATACTCATCCGTTCGCCTTCATGTCGAACGATGTTTCTTCAGAACGTAGAGCCGAGGTTCATGTCCGGACTGTCGCGGATCTTGCACGGCAAGCGCGTCAAGATGGCAAGAAGGTGGTCTGGGTTCCCGGACCCGTGATCGTTCACACCGGTGCTTCCGGCCCTCTCTCGCAACTGGCGGCAGAAGGCTGGGTGGATGTTGTTCTCAGCGGCAACGCTCTGGCGGTTCACGACATCGAAGCACAGTTGCTGGGAACCAGTCTTGGCGTTTCCGTTTCCGACGGTTCGATTGTCGAGCATGGCCATTCTCATCACATGCAGGCGATCAATCGAATCCGCGCCGAGGGTTCCATCGAGGCCGCCGTCGAGGCTGGAGTCCTGACCGATGGTTTGATGTACGCCCTGGTCAAACACCAGATTCCCTACGTTCTGGCCGGATCGATTCGAGACGATGGACCCCTGCCGGAAACCGAGATGGACCTCATCGCTGCGCAGGACCGATATGCCGAACATCTGAAAGATGCGGGTCTCGTCATCGTGCTGGCAACGATGTTGCATGGAATCGGTGTCGGAAACATGTTGCCGGGCCGGGTGCCACTCGTCTCGGTAGATATCCATCCGGCAGTGGCGACAAAACTGGCCGATCGCGGGTCTGTCCATGCGCTCGGGATCGTCACCGATGTCGGACTGTTCGTACGTCAGTTGCGCGAAGAACTGGCTTCCTAGAGATCCGCCTTGCGCTGCGTGTCTTCCTTTTTCGCTTCCTTCTTCGGTTTGCTCTTTCTTGGCAGCGGGCTGTCCGGGGCACGGAAAGCGAGAATCGTCATCGCGGTGCCAAAAGCGGAACTACGCGGGAATACCCGATCATTCCACAGACCATCCTCACCGCGCACTTGCCATAGACGTGCCAGGATTCGTTTTCTGAGCGCTTCGCGTTCCTGTTCGGGTAGCGCCTGGAGGGCCCGAGCCGCATGGGTGTGGGCGTAGAAGAAGTAATAAGGAGCGATGAAGTAAGGGGCTATGTGGGTGCCGGTCTGCGCGCGTCTCTTCTCCAGCCATTCCCAGTGTTCAAGGAATGCGTTCACCGATGAGCGCACCCTGTCTTCATCCGCGCGCCCTGCTAGCCACAGAGCGGTTTCGCACACTGCCATCCGTGCACATGCCCCCTGAACCGCCTCGAATCCTTCGCCGGTCACGCGATTTGGATTGGTCGAGTACTGAAACGCACCAGTCTCGAGCCGCGCTGCTTCCAGGGTGTCGAGACCGCGTTCGATCACGGCGGTGTCGAACTTGAAACCATGGTCGCGGGCTCTCATCAGTGCCATCACCGCCGGGGCGGTCATGAAGGGTGAGGCGTTGCTGGGTCGGTTGGCTCGACGAGAGCGAGAATAGTTCCAACCGCCACCGGGGATCTCGTTTTTGACGAGGGTCTCGATCAAGTTCTTGCACAGGGTCTGAACCGGCTTCTTCGCCTTTGCCGGGATCGCTCCCAGTTCCTTCATCCGCAACAAAGTTTCGAGAGCCTCGATATGACCCCAATCGCGGACATCGTAACCACCACTGAAACCGACCCCCATGCGCGGAGCTAGCAGCGATTGTTCGAGCAGGAACTGAAGCCCCCGAGTAATCGACTGCAGACGTTCTGGTTGCTTCTTCCATCCGGGTGTTTCGATGAGGGATCTCATCACTATGGCGGTGCCGCCGACCCGATATCCCGGCGGGATTTGCCCGCCTTCGCGATAGACCCCTTCGTAGGGCCACTCGCGCGACACGATCTCTTTTTTGCTGCGTTTTCCTTGCGCCTCCATCGATTCCTGCTGTTCGAGTAGTGCCGAGATCGCCTGTTCCATCGCCTGATTCCAGTCGGTATCCCCGGCAGGAGAATTTGCAGAGATGGGGTGACAAAGCACCAGTACGACGCTCAGTAGCACTAGATTTGAAATTCTCATCGAGCCTCCTCCAGGAACGGAATTTGGGCAGGATCCTCGCATATCCGGGCTATCGAGGGGAGGGGGGATCCGTTTCCTCATCTGGGAAAACGATGGTGGAAATGCTACACTTTTACCTGATATGAGACCTCATATGAGGAATTTACCTCCGTGTGGGGTTTTTCGGTTTGTCGCTTCAGTTTTTTTAGCCCTTTGTTTGCAAGTAGTTAGAGCAAATTTTGCAATCGAAACGCGAATCCAACGACCAGATACGGTCGAGGTACAGCGTTTGCAAGAAATACAGGGTGATCGGGGCAATTGTGAACCTCCCCGACACCACGACGAGAGGATGTCGATCTGTGCTCCGGGTGAACCGCTTCTGGAATCTACGCGTGAAACTGGTCGCCCTGCTCGGGTGCCTCCTGGCAGGCACCCTGGCAGCTCAGGCCTGGTTGCACGATGCCAGCGAGCGCAAGTTGCTGGGTGCTGTCGAGGAAGTGGCCGGAGAGATCGCCACCGAAGCGGTGGAGATGATGATGAAAGCGACCTCGGCGACGGCAGCGATTCCTGCTCGGCCGAGGCGCGTGTCCATCACCTTTCGTACCAAT
>JBBWWE010000009.1:0-4151 GCA_050256595.1 Planctomycetota bacterium | reverse complement strand
GACTCCTGTTCGACCGATTCCGTTTCGGACTCCTCTGGCTGACTGGCCTGTTCCTCGATCACCTCTTCTTCAGCACTTGCCTCTTCAGGGCTTAGGGCTGCAGCGTTTCCTTGTTCAGTGTCTTCTGGTTCAGCGTCTTCTTGTTCAGCGTCTTCTTGTTCGGTGTTGTCTTGTTCAGTGTCGTCTTGTTCAGTGCTTTCAGGTTCGATGTTCACTTCTTCCTCGACCGACTCACCAGCGGTCTCTTCTTCGCCGACGGTTTCCTCGACAGGATCCGCAGCATCATCGATCGGCTTCGCGAGATCCTCATCCGTTGCCGATTGGTCGGAAACTACCGACTTCTCGACTTCGTCAGTCTCATCGACGGAAGAATACATGCTCATCATCTCCATCACCCGTAAACGATTCCAGTGGCCCACTCAAAAAAGAGATTCGCCAGCGTGATCCAGCCCATGATCACAAGACAGGTTATGACCACGATGATTGAGTTCTTTGTCGTCTCTACCCGATTCGGCCAGGTCACCTTTTCTATGAGTTCCTTCTCGGTATCGATCAGAAAATCACTGACTCGCTTCTGGTTGTAGTACCAGATTCCTGCAAGAACGAACGGAATGAAGATCAACACAGAGAGGATTGCTTGCAACTGGACAGGCCAGTTGAGCAGCGGAATCACGAAGAGTTCATCCGTTCCCCAGTCATTTCCTTCGAACCACTCGAAGGTATTGACGGAGGCGACGAGACCCACCATGAACAAAGTGACAGCGAGAACTCCGCGAGCCCACTTGCCATCACCTTCTCTGTAGAGACGAAAACTCATAGTCGTCCCCTTCGAACCTTCAACTTCTTCCACCAGGACTCACCCGACGGAATCGATCTTTGATTGACTTCCTCTGCCACAACTGCAGAACTCTCGCGCGATCTCAGCAGTGCCCAGCAAGCGGTTCAGAGCTGGCAGGGCAGGGAGGACTCGAACCCCCAACCCGCGGATTTGGAATCCGCTGCTCTACCAATTGGAGCTACTGCCCTCCTGTCCTCTCCGCACCCACTCGAGGCACCCACAAAACACAATCTGGTCGCTCTATCAGCCGCAACGAGGCGATTCCCCTGATTGCGGGAGAAGGGACGCCGCACTGCCTTTCAGGCGGTACGGCGTCCCCGGCCATGTCTCTCTACTATTCCAGCAGATCAGGCCAGAACCTTGCTCACGACCCCTGCACCCACCGTCTTGCCTCCCTCGCGGATGGCGAAACGAAGTTGCTCGCCCATGGCGATGGGTTGAATCAGCGTGACCTTGATCTTCGCGTTGTCTCCCGGCATGCACATGTCAGCGCCGAGAACCTCGGTGTTGCCTGTCACATCCGTGGTACGGAAGTAGAACTGTGGGCGATAACCATTGAAGAAAGGTGAGTGGCGACCACCTTCGTCCTTGGAGAGGATGTAGACCTCTGCTTCGAACTCGGTGTGAGGAGTGATGCTACCAGGCTTGGCCAGCACCTGCCCACGGGTCACTTCATCTTTCTTGGTTCCTCGCAGCAGACAACCAACGTTGTCTCCAGCCTGTCCTTCATCGAGTGTCTTCTGGAACATCTCGACTCCGGTGCACGTGGTCTTTTCGGTATCTCTGATCCCGACGATTTCGACCTCGTCGCCAGTCCTTACAATTCCACACTCGATACGACCGGTCACCACGGTTCCGCGACCTTCGATGGAGAACACATCTTCCACCGGCATCAGGAAATCCTTGTCGGTGTCGCGCTTGGGAAGATCGATGTACTCATCGACGGCGGCCATCAGTTCTGTGATCGCACCGGCAGCTTCGCTGCTCGGATCCTCAAGAGCCTTGAGAGCGCTACCCTTGATGATCGGAATGTCGTCACCGGGGAATTCGTACTTGCTGAGCAACTCACGGACTTCCATCTCGACGAGTTCGAGGAGTTCCTCATCGTCGACCATGTCAGCCTTGTTCATGAAGACCACGATCTTCGGCACTCCAACCTGACGCGCGAGCAGGATGTGCTCACGAGTCTGTGGCATCGGGCCGTCAGCGGCCGAAACGACCAGAATAGCCCCATCCATCTGAGCAGCACCGGTGATCATGTTCTTGACGTAGTCAGCGTGTCCCGGGCAGTCGACGTGAGCATAGTGACGGGTTTCCGTCGAATACTCGACGTGAGCGGTTGCGATGGTGATACCACGCTCCCGTTCCTCCGGAGCATTGTCGATCTGATCGAAAGTCTTTACAGTGGCACCGCCGACCAAACTAAGAACACTCGTAATCGCAGCCGTCAAAGTCGTCTTGCCATGGTCGACGTGACCGATGGTTCCGACGTTACAATGAGGCTTGTCTCGTACGAAGGTTTCCTTCGCCATCTTGGAAAACTCCCCGCCCGTTCGGACCGCAGTGCGGCCCCGCCGGGTCTCTTCACCTGCCTCACCGGCCGCACAAGCGAACCGGATTCGGCGTACCTTCGATTTTTTCCCATGCAAGTGCACGGGTCCCGTTGTCTGGAGCTGCTGACGGGATTTGAACCCGTGACCTCGTCCTTACCAAGGACGCGCTCTACCGACTGAGCTACAGCAGCCCTGTCTCTCTCTGCGACGACACGTCCTGTGCCGCGTAGATTCCTGGAGCGGGTGATGGGAATCGAACCCACATGACCAGCTTGGAAGGCTGGAGCTTTACCACTAAGCTACACCCGCAATTCATGCACACCGTACAGCCTTCACCATGATTCAAATCTCAAGACTCAAACATGGTTGTTCGACTGCTAACAAAACTCGATCACAACGCAATGGACGATCCATCACTTGACGATGTCGTCATCGCGATCGATTCCGAACCACGATCCCCCGCCTGAATCCAGCGTGCTTGTTTTCATCGCGAAAGTCGCTGCGACAAAAAAGTTACGCCATCCCCACTCGGGAGATCCTTCCACCTGACCGAACCAGTCCCTCTCCGGGGTAAACCGATGGGGGGCTATCGAAGTCGGATAGTCCGATAGGAAACAGCCTTAGAGCAGACCTTTCAAGCGAATTGAAGTTCTTCTCCAAAGGAAGAGCAATGGGGGCGGTAGGATTCGAACCTACGTAGCTTACGCGCCTGGTTTACAGCCAGGCCCCTTTAACCACTCGGGCACACCCCCACCAAAAAGCCGGTGCTGCTGTTTCTCTTCCTTCTCGGGATGTCACAAACCCTTACCATGCGTATTTTTACAAAAGCTAGCGGTGGGAATCGAACCCACGACCACCCGCTTACAAGGCGGGAGCTCTACCGCTGAGCTACGCTAGCACAGACAGGGAGCAAGGCCGGGAGGATAGCGATCTCGTCCCGCTGCTGCAAGTCTCCCCGACAGTGGCCCCTGTGACCGACACGATCAAGAAGCGGTGAATCGAGCAAATTCACCGTATTCTGGTCCATGTAGGTCCCTGGGGGCCATCCTCGACCAGGATCCCCACCTCTTTCAGTTGATTCCTCAAAGAATCTGCCAGATCCCAGTCGCGGGATTGGCGTGCTTGCTCACGCTGATCGATCCAGTCCTGCTGCTGTTGGGTCAGTGATTCTCCGGCAACGTCCTGCTCGACAAAAAGCACTCCGAGAATTTCGTCGCAATAACTCAGAAACTCCAGCGCGTCAGCAGCAGCAACACCGCAAGGAAGTTCGCGGCCGAGCACACGAGCACGTTCATGGAGCACGCCGAGTGCCCCCGAAAGGTTGAGATCATCATCGATGCACGCATCGAAGGCTTGTCGGGATGAATCGAGTGACTCGAGAAGCGCTGGATCTCGGTCGCCATCTTGATCTGTTGCGGCCTCCAGTTTCTCTCGCAGGGAACGCAGACGGCTGACCGCCTTTGCCTCTCCTTCCATTCCCTCCAGCGTGAAGTTCATCGGCTGGCGATAGTGATTGGAGATGAGGCTATAGCGAATTTCATACCCCTGAAATCCGCGGTCGATGAGATCCTTGATGGTGAAGAAGGTGCCCTTGCTCTTGGACATCTTCTGACCATCGACAAGCAAGTGCCTTGCACGCACCCAGACACGAGCGAACTCACCCACACCCGCCCCCACCGACTGAGCGATCTCACACTCGTGATGAGGAAAGACATTGTCTTCTCCTCCGGTGTGAATATCGAAAGTGCCGCCGAGATACT
>JBBWWE010000008.1:0-7006 GCA_050256595.1 Planctomycetota bacterium | reverse complement strand
GCTCGGTTCAGATTGCCGGCGATGGATCGGTCTGGGTACTCGATCACGGCAATCATCGTGGGGTCGTACTCAAGCCCCTGGCGGATGACCCACTGAATGTGTCAGCGGTGAGGCATTTCGGCAGTCGGCCCTATCTACCCCAGTATGCTGCTTCTGAGGCTGAAGGAGATCGTTGATGGAACCGCTGAACGATCAATCAGACGGGCCAGGCTGGGTCATCATCGTCGGTGTCGTGATCTCGCTGGTGGTGGGATTGCTGATGTTGTTGATGATTGCAGGTTGTCAGCATAATGCAGCGATGGTGCTACCGTCTGGATCGGGCTGGTTGCAGATGCGCAGTGCCGATGGGACCTACCAGATTTCGATGAAGATTCCCGACCAACCTCCGCTCAATGAGGAGATCACCGTCGAGGGAATCGTCGTGCGAGAGGGGAAACCGATCTCACAGAAGGCAAGCATTCATTTCGATGCCGGGATGCCCCAGCATGGTCATGGACTGGCCGTGCCGGTCGAGACATCGCGCATTTCAGAGAGCGGGTTTCGTGCCGAGGGAGTTCGATTTCACATGTCGGGTCGTTGGCTCATCACCGTGGATGTTCAGGAAGGGCCCCATCTGGAACGGGCACGTGCCTGGGTGGTGATTCCATGATCTCCGGAGTGTTGTGGATTCTCATCGTCGGGGCTTCCATCGAAGATCCGTTGCTACGTGAGCCATACCGCAGCCGTGCTCTGTCGTTGGCGCAATCGGATTCGTTGCCAGTCGATCCCACCAATGAGTCCTCGCAAGATCCGCGCGCCGTTGCTCTGGGCGAGATGTTGTTCAAGGAGCCAGGCCTGTCCGGCGATGGCAAGACTTCCTGTGCCAGTTGTCATGATCCCGCCAGAGGTTTTGTCGATGGCAAGCAGCACCCGAGAGGCTTCGCCCTGATTCCCCGCGACACTCCGGCGTTGTGGGATGTGGCTGGCCAACGCTGGTGGGGCTGGGACGGTCGCTGGGATTCGCTCTGGATGCAGGCGCTGGCACCCATCGAATCGGAGATGGAGATGAAGGGGGATCGGCTCCAGGTGATCCGATTCATCGCCGGGAGCTCTGACTTCAAAAAACGATATGAGCAGATCTTCGGTCCGCTTCCGTCGCTGGATGGAATGCCGCCAAGATCGCGTGATCGAAACGGTCCAGTCGCCGCCTGGATGGCTCTGGGAGCCGGACGCAAGACAGCAGTGAATCGCGCTTTCACCAACGTCGGCAAGGCGATGGCGGCGTTCGAGCGAACCTTGCGCAGTCCGACCACGCCCTTCGATTCCTATCTACGGGCACTGGCCGATGGAGATCGGAAAGCCGCCACAGAGTATCCCGCGGGCGCCAGAAGGGGTCTGTTACTCTTCATCGGCAAGGGCAACTGCATCTCTTGCCACAACGGCCCGCTTCTTTCCGATGGCGAGTTTCACGATACCGGTTTGTTGACCAGTGGCAGCGCTGCGAGAGACGCGGGACGTTATGGAGGAATCCAGGAGTTGAAGAATAATCCTTTTCGAAGCAGCGGCAGATATTCCGACGATCCAGACGGTGCCATCTCCAGTCGTACCGAGAGGTTGCGACGCGATCCGATGCTCTGGGGGGCCTTCAGGACTCCTGCACTGCGCCAGTCTCTACAGACAGCTCCTTATTTCCATGACGGGAGTTTGGTCGACCTGGAGGCGGTGGTCCGATTCTATCCACGTCGAGAGGGTGCCAGACCGGCCGGAGCGGGCCATGGCCACCATCGAGAAGCGATGCTGAAACCACTCGGTCTGACACCCGGCGAAGAGCAGGATCTATTGCGGTTTCTACGCTCTCTCTCCAGCGGATCCAAGTCCAACCAGGGGTAGGATGGTCCGGGTTCGGGGTCTATAATCGGGGTTGCCCCGCCATTTTTAGGCAAATTGCACACAACCACCCGGGAGGCTCTGTTGAAACAGATACATCAAGCCCGATTCATGACACTGATTTTCATGTTGGTCCTGCTCGGAACCGGATTTCTGGTTATGGGTCATGTCGACGATCCAAAGGATCGTGATGGACAGCGTCCATATAATGGACCTGGGTACCGAAGCGACCTCCCCGGACCCCAGCCGTTCGGACCTGTCGGTGGCTTTGAGTCCGATGGAGTGAATCTGGAGGCGTGGATCCCTCTCAACGAGATGGGATCCCCCGCCAGCGGGAACGATTGCTGGGGCTACACGGCTCCCAGTGGTCGTGAGTACGCACTGATGGGGCATTCCAGTGGTACCACGGTGGTCGAGATCACCAATCCCGGCAATCCA
Source organism: Planctomycetota bacterium (assembly GCA_050256595.1). Lineage (GTDB taxonomy): Bacteria > Planctomycetota > UBA8108 > UBA1146 > UBA1146 > UBA1146. The sequence continues at coordinate 4,702 of JBBWWE010000008.1, read as the reverse complement.
ACGATCATCGGAACCGTTGCCGGGCCCAACAGCCTGTGGCGCGACATCAAGACGTATCAGAATTTTGCCTATTCCGTTTCCGAAGGAGGAGGCGGTATTCAGGTGATCGACCTCTCCGATGTCGACAACGGCGTGATTACAGAGTTGGCGGCTGTTACCACCGGTGGAACGGCCTCCTCTCACAACGTCGCCATCGATGTCGAATCCGGGTTTCTCTACCGCTGTGGAGGCGGCAGCAATGGACTGCGCTTCTATCGACTACAAAATCCGGAAGCACCTGTATTCGAAGGTAGTTGGGGTAACGATTACGTCCACGATGCCCAGGTGGTCAGGATGCTCGCGGGTCCTTTCGCCCAGAGAGAGATCGCATTTCTATGCACCGGCAATGGCCCTGTCTCGTTCGATATTCTCGATGTCACCGTCAAGACCAACATCGTCACTCTCGGGACTTTGATCTACCCGGGTGGAGCCTACTCTCACCAGGGCTGGCTATCGCCGGATCAACAGTACTTTTACCTCGGAGATGAACTGGATGAGGGACCGGGAGTTCCGACCAAGACCTTCGTCATCGATGTGTCCGATCTCACCAATCCAACTCTGGTGGACGAGTACACCAACGGAAACGCTGCCATCGGGCACAACCTCTACACCGTCGGAGATACCATCCTGGAGGCGAACTATCGCAGCGGCATGAGGATTCTGACGGCTACTGACCCGCTCAACATCCAGGAGACCGGTTTCTTCGATACGTACCCTGATGACGACGGTGCCCAGTTCAATGGACTGTGGAGCCTCTACCCGTACTTCCCGAGTGGGATCGTGATCGGTAGTGACAGGGAACGCGGGCTGTTTGTCTGGTCGATTGGAGAAGATCCGATCACCTTTGCCTACCCTGCAGGAATTCCTGATCAGATCGACCCGACCGGGGATTTCGTCGAGGTCGAGATCACCCCGGCAGCCGGATTCAGTATCGATCCCCAGAGCACAGCGCTGTGGTTCGACGATGGGACCGGCTGGATGGACAGCGCAATGACCTCTCTGGGTAACAATCTCTATCAGGGGGATTTCCCCAATTTCGACTGTGGGGCCGAGGTGCACTGGTATGTGGAGGCCAGCGTGGTCGGCGGAGTTCCCAGCACCGATCCAGGATCGGCTCCGGGATCCTTCTATGCCAGCACAGCGATCGCTGGTACTGACGAGACCTATCTGGATGACATGGAACAAGACCAAGGCTGGACGGTGGGGGTGCCTACCGATACTGCGACTACAGGAATCTGGACGCGCGTGAATCCCAACGGAACTGCTGCTCAACCCGAAGATGATCACACCGACCCTCCCGGGGTCAACTGCTGGGTCACCGGTCAGGGGAGTGTCGGAGGAGGACTGGGAGATAACGATGTTGACGGAGGCGAAACGACCCTGATCTCTCCGATTCTTGATCTCAGTGGTTCAAATAATCCTGTCATCAGTTACTGGCGCTGGTTCTCGAACAACGCTTCAGCGGGTCCTGGCACCGACACTTTCCGCATCGATATCAGCTCCAATGGGGGTGCTAGCTGGGTCTCTGTCGAGGTGGTCGGTCCCACCGGAACCGGTACCTCGGGGGGGTGGATCCAGCATCAGTTCGTGGTCACTGACTTTGTCGCTCTCAGCGCTTCAATGCGTTTGAGATTCATCGCCGAGGATGTAGGAGCCGCCTCCATCTCGGAAGCTGCCATCGATGATCTGCGGGTCTCGGAAATTCTCTGTAATGATTGCAATGGCAATGGTGTCGGAGACGACGAGGACATTGCTTCCGGGACCAGTGCCGATACCGATGGAGACGGGATTCCGGATGAGTGTCAGTGCAACGAGTTCGTTCGTGGTGAGTTGAACGATGATGGCCAGATCGACCTCTCCGATGCGGTGACGTTGCTGATGTACCTCTTCAGCACTGGATCGACTCCTAACCCACTTGAACGGGCCGACATAAACGATTCGGGATCGATCGATATCGCTGACGTGGTCTACCTGGTTGCCTATTTGTTCCAGGGAGGACCACCACCACCGCCGCCGTTCCCCGATCCAGGGTGCCCCTAGGACGGGTAACCTCTTGTGCCCACTACTCGAAGACGACGTCGTCGAATCCTAATCGGATATCGAAGGGGGCGGTTCCATCGGTGGTGAATTCCCAGTCGATGGAGGTCAGGATGCTCGTATCGAGCAACGGCTCGACGGCGAGAAACTGCTCGATGGGGATGGCGATTTGCATGTAGCGCTGAAACTTGAGGGGGATGATGGAGCCCGCGGGCTCGGGTTGCGGATGATCACCGTTTGCAGGCAATAGATCGGCAAAATCGACTGACGAACTCCGTCCCGCCGCATCCGACAAAGTGATGGTTGCTTCGAATTGCCAGCCGATGTTGTCTACCGCGCCGTGAATATCATGATTCTTGATGCGAAACTGCAACTTCTTACGAGGACCGATATCGATCGGGGAGGCGCTGGTTCCCAGCGGCATCGATATCGTTGAAATCCCCGCTGCAGGGAGGATGGTCACAAGATTGGAGATCACGGGTATCGGATTCGGAACCGGGAAAGGCCAGTCGTAGCAGGCTCCTCTGATGAACAAAAGAGTGTTCGTCGATGTCACCAGTTGCCCGAGGCGATTCACGGGGAAGTTGTCGAAGTCGTCGACGACCAGGGTTCCAGAAAGATCCCGTCGATGGGCAACGCTGTAGAAATGTGAATCTTGCGACTCAGAGCCATAGAGAAGCCCCTCGACGGAAAGATCATCGAAAGCGTGCCTTTTGAGAAAGGTCCACATCCATTGGCGTGAGATCTCATGTTGCAACGATCGAGAGATGTAGGAGCAAGAGTCGATCTGTGGTGAGGTCGGAGTCCAGTCACAAGTGCCACAGCCGATGGTCAGATCGTCGCTCGAGAATCCATGACATCCACCATAGATGCATACCGACGTGGAAGGTCCGGTCATCCTCTCCAGAAGCCGTTCAGCGTACGGGTAGATGACGTCAGTATCTTGTTCCGCAGTGATACTGATCACGGGAATGTCGGGCAACTTTTCCCATCGATTGGTGTTTCCGATCCAGGAATCTTGCTTGGCATCTGTGGGTTGCAACAGGATCAGCCCGCGGACATCCGGATCGAGTTCCGCGGCTATTACTGCGGAGCCTCCACCTCGTGAATGGCCGCAATAAAAGACCCGGTTACTATCGATGAGACCTTCCAGCGTCGTTCCTGGTGTTTGCGCTAGTTCCTCCATGATCCCTCGGATGGCGACCATCACTTTCGCTCCCTCGTCGTGGCCACCCCAGCAGTACCACTCGGGGTAGACGTCATAGGAGAAGGGGTCGTTGACCGATACACAGACAATCCCATGGGAGGAGATGAATCCGAGCAGGCTGTCGTACTGGGACCAGTCGAACCCGGTACCGTGGTGAAAGATCAACAGCGGAGCGGGTTCGGTGATTCCCTGAGGTATGTAGACACGAATCGCCTTGAAGTCGGTCAGGAGCGAGGAGGGTGGAACTGACGCGCTACAGCCCCACAGAGGGTAAGGAGCCGGCCAGGGAAGATCGTGGGTGAATTCTACAAGACCCGTGTTGACCTGCGCCAGGTATGGACCGGGGGCAGTCAGAGACTCCCCCGGGATGATCGAACTCTCATCCGAGTCAAAGGCTGCCAGGCGACAATGAAAAAACAACACAGTGCCTTCGGTAGTCAGACCCCACAGGCGTGTAGTGTGAATTCCGGGAGGGATACTGCTTCCTGTGAGAACACCGGACTGGTGATCGAGGACCAGATCTCCTGGTAATTGTTCACCCGGCACAATTCCGAACGAAGTGAAAGCAATCCCCGGACGGATGATTCCGTTGAAGTTAGCCAGTTGCCAGTTGATCTCCTCCCAGAGGAAGTCGGGCAAGCGATCTTCGTAGGGGAGAGGGGCACGCGAGGTGGCAAGGGTCAACTCCCGCTTGCCGATGATGGGTCCGATCAGGCAGGGAGCATCGTTACAGGAAAGAAAGGGTGCTAAAGGGTCCGTACCACAGTTGGGAAATGGAGCAGGCAGGGTCATCGGGTTGGCGAGAAAGATATATCCCAGTAGTGAAATCGCGTCGTCGAGTCTCAGTTCCCCGTCATTGTTGATGTCTGCGGCTTCTTCACAATCGAGCCCAGGTGCCGCTCCGAACAACTCTTCGAGCAGTTGCACGGGATCGCTCAGGTCTATGGTGAGATCGGAATTGATGTCACCACGCACGAAGCCATTCAAATCCTGCGCGGCCGTGGGTACGGCGACACACAGGACCATCCACAACGTGACAATCGTGACTGACCTGCCAGTTTTTGGCATCAACGCGGAGCCCTTTCGAGGGAAAAGAACTAGACACACCTGACTATTGTACTACTCGATAAGTCGAGGGCTGAGGAGATATCTCCCTTCTCACCAGGGCCGATAATGGAACGGATGTCCAAGAGAAAAAACACTTATCTTTCTCAACTCATTTTATTTAAACGGGTTATGAATATACCGGGAGAAATTCCGGGAGAAAGACAGGTTGCTGTAACAATACAAACCTGTAGTATCGTATTCGTGTCGTAAGTACGTTCGTTAGTAGTTCAACCATCCCAGTCAGTCGTGACATCGGGTTCTGATCCTGACGAGCGTGCAGCGATTCACCGAGGAAATTTACCGGCCACTTGG
>JBBWWE010000007.1:0-9373 GCA_050256595.1 Planctomycetota bacterium | reverse complement strand
GGTGAGTTCTGGCTCACCGTTGGCCTCATTGTTCTGGTCATTGTTCTGGTCGTTGGCCTGGTTCTTTATGGCGTCTGTCATGTTGCGCTCCCTTCGTCCTAGCAGTTGTCTGCTACCCATCTATCAGGATCCAGCGGAGCCCCGGACAGGGTAGTTTGTGGGAATCGGTATGGGAGGAATTGCCTCGCCCTCTACTCCCGGGATTCCGGGTGCAGAGGGCGAGGAGATCGATCCCAGGCGCAAAGGCCTGTATCCAGCAGCGCTGTGATCCTTAGTTGCTGAAATAAACCAGCATGCCGGGTACCACTAACCACAAGATCCCTTTGACTGTGAAGAAAATCAGGCCAGCGACGCCAAAGCGTTTTACTAATACATTCGAGGTCATGATTTCCCACCTTTCCGCTGTGCAAACTCTCGGGCAAGGCCCCGGCAACCCAGCAGGCTCATGCCCGCTATATAGAGATCCGCTTCTGGATGGGGGCCGGACTGGAAATTTTTGAATTGGTCTGAGGGTGCTGCTGGGAGCCCTATCGGGGCCATCTGACACCCGGGTGGAAGCGGGGCAAAAAAGTGTGGGTCCTGCAGGACTCGAACCTGCGACCAACGGATTATGAGTCCGTCGCTCTAACCAGCTGAGCTAAGGACCCACTGCCCCCCTGCCCCTGGGAGCAGGATGGCGGTTTCCTCGCTGTGGGACAAGAGCAGCCCGGAAACTTGTCGCCTTAACGGATCTGGTCAAGCGCCTCATCGATCACGGCGACCACCTCATCGACCTGATCGAGGCCCAGGGCGGAATGGAACGGCAAGGCGAGCATCCGCGGCGAGACCTCGTGCGTCACCGGTAGTGGCGCGCTGGGGGCCTGGTCGTAGGGGCTGAAATCGGTGATCGACGGGAAGTAGAGACCGGTCTCGATGCCGGCCCGGGTCAGGGATTCCCTCAGCGCAGAGCGCCAGCTGGGATCTTCGAGCAACACGACAAAGGCGAACCAGCTGCGTTGATGTTGCTGGGTGTCTCGATGAGGAGCAGCGGCAATCCCGGGGATGTCAGCGAGACGCTCCTCGTAGCGACTCGCCACCTGCTGCCGTGACGCGATGAACTGATCGAGGCGCTGCCACTGGCTGGCTCCCAGCGCCGCCTGCATCTCGGTGATGCGGAAGTTATAGCCCTCCCCATCGAAGGAGAAGCCCGCACCGGTGCGGCCCTGGTTGGCCAGCTGGCGCACCTTCTGTGCCAGTGCCGCATCACGACAGGCGACCAGGCCCCCTTCTCCCATGGTGATGATCTTGTTGGGGTAGAAACCGAACACGCCCGCATCGGCACCGGTTCCGCAAAGAATCCCTCCGGCCGATGAGCCGAGCGCCTCGCACGCATCTTCGATGACGGGGACGTCTCGTCCATGTGCCAGCGCCATGATCTCTTCGATGGGTACAGCAACCCCGAGCAGATCGACCGGCAGTACGGCGCTGACCTCGGGACTCCAGGCGGCTTCCAGTTGCTCGACGCCGACGCAGAGGGTGTGTGGATCGACATCGCAAAAGCGAGGAGTGGCCCCCACCGCACGGATGGCATGAGCGGTGGCGATGAAACCGAGGGCCGGCGTGATCACCTCGCCACCGGTGACACCCAGCGCACGCAACGCCAGCATCAAGCCGGCGGTGCCACTACTGCACAACACCGATGGACAACCGAGGGTGTCGCTAGCGAGGGATTCGAGTTGTTCGGTGGCGGGGCCGGAGGCGAGGCGAGAGGTTTCCAGTACCGCCAGGACGGCGGCGATGTCGCTGCTATCGATGGATGGAGATGAAAGAGGGATGCGCCACGCTGGTTGCGGCACAGTCGGGGTCGAAGTTGCCGGATCAGACCCGGTCGCCACCTAGAACCCTGTCAACTAGAGCCCAGGAGACGACGACTGCCCCGGTGGACTCGGCGGCGGGCTACTCGGTGGCGGAGTACTGGGTGGCGGAGGACTGGGTGGCGGGCTACTGGGTGGCGGACTGCTGGGTGGCGGACTGCTGGGGGCCGAACTGGTGGGTGCCGGCGCACCTGGCTCGGGGCTGGGCGCTTTGGCTGAAGGTTGCATCTTCTCCTTCATCATGCGGCCGGCCTTGAACTTGACGGTGACCTTCTCGGGAACCTGGATACGTTCGCCGGTGCGAGGGTTGCGGGCGGTGCGTGGAGCTTTCGCCTTCGGTTCGAAGACACCGAAGTCACGGAACTCGAGGCGATTGCCGATCGCCAGTTCTCGGATGATCTGATCGAGAAAGCCCTGGATTACCTCCTTGGCCTTCTGCTGCTGGACGCCTGTATCCTCGGAGATCCGCTGTACGAGATCGCGCTTGGTGATCGTTATCATGGAGCGCGCTCCTTCCGCTATTGCACACCCGCCACCAACATCCAAATCCAGGAATCGTTCCTAGACCGTGGTGGCCACTGGAGTTGTGACGATCGAGATTATCACTTCAGGTGCAGGGCCGCAACGCCAGATATGCCCTTTCCCCTTCCTGGGACTGTACTTACCGATAATTGTCTTATTTGGTCGCCTAAAGGCCCTTGAACGCCCAGATGGGAAGAGCCGGGAAGGACCTCTCGGGAGTGTTCCCGGTGGTCCTTCCCGGCACGGGGGTGCTTGGGGAGCAGTCTAAGACGTTACTTTTGACTTGGTCGTCGAGGTCGTCGACTCGGCCTTGGCCTTGGTTTGGGTTGGGCTCTTCTTGGTCGTCGCCTTGGTGGTTGCAGTGTTCGCACTCGAGTTGCGCTTGGCCACGGTGCGGGTGTAGCCCTGGGCCTTGACGATGCTCAGCACTTCTGTCCACGAAAGGAACAGTTTGTCATTCTTCTTCTTGTACTGCTCGATGGCATGCAGGAAATCGACTTGTTCCTGGGTCAATGGTCTCGCCATGGTGCCTCCTGACTGGACGTTGAGCCCCCCACTTCTGGAGGCTGTTCCCCACTCTTCGGCACTTCGGAGCGAAAACTGAAGGGTTAAGTGGCGGGATCTGGCAGCGGGATCTTGAGTTTCAGGCGCTCGATGAGTTCCTGGCACAGATCCTCGATCTCGCCGGCGGCCGGTCCACCCGGATCGTGGCCAAAGATGGAACTGCCATGGGAAGGCGCTTCAGCGACCTTGACCCGCGAAGGGATGACGCAACTGGTGACCTGGCTGGGAAAGTGATTGCGCAGTTCTTCGACCACCTCGCGCGACAGATTAGTGCGCGAATCGACCATCGTCGGCACCACCGCATTCCAGCGTAACTGCGGGTGAAGCCGCTGCTGGACCAGTTCGATGATGCGAATCAACTGGGCCATCCCCTGCAGCGCCAGGTATTCCGCCTGCACCGGCACCACCACCTCATCGGCGGCGGCCAGCGCATTGAGCGACAGCAGTCCAAGAGACGGGGGACAATCGAGCAACACCAGATCGAAGCGGTCAGTTTCGAGCGACTCGAGTGCATCGCGCAGCAGCAGTTCTCGACCCAATTCCTGGGCCAGCTCGCCCTCGGCAAAGGACAGATCGATATGCGATGGCACCAGCGAAAAGCCCTCGGTCGGGACATCGAAGATGCATTCTGTCAGCGGCTTCTCGCGACGAAGCGCCATCTCGATGGTGTGTTCCTCGATGCGCTCGAGACTGGTGTCACCCAGGGTTGTCGAAAGAGAAAGGGTCAGATGCGCCTGCGGGACGAGATCGATCAGCAATACGCGAAATCCGAGGCGTGCCCAGCCGGCAGCACAGTTGAGTGCCAGCGTCGTCTTGCCGACCCCACCCTTCTGGTTGATGAAGGCAATCCGCACATCGTTACGCTTTTTCGCCATCGATTTCCCCCTCGATGATGTTCAACCCTACGACTGCTCAGTCTCCGGCATCGTTGGCCCCGTCGCAACTGGGACAGGTCTCCCAGTCGCGGTAGAAGTCGAGATAGATGTCCGGGCCCTGCTCCGATTGAAACTGATGCAGCAGCCCCATGCCCTCTTTCCTCATCTCCTTGAAGGCCATCGAAAGAGCCTCTCGTTGGTCCGCATCGAATCCAGAGGTGGCGACCCTCGCATCGACCCATTGCTCGATCAGATCCTGAAGCGCCTTACGCCGCTGGCCGAGGTCATCGGACAGAAGGCGCTGACGTACGGCGGGATCGAGCCCGGAACCGAAGGTATCTCGCCCGATCTTGTCGCGATAAAAGCCAGGACGGGCGGCATAGAGACGAACCGCGTCGAGTGCCGGGGTACAGATGGGACAACCGTAGACGAAGTTGTGGGGAATGCCGGCCGGCTCCTCGATCACGCAGATGGCGCTGGCGACCTCGGTATCGACCCCATCGCGGTAGAGCCCCTCGAGCACGGCGAAGAAGATCAACTGCTGCGCCTCTGCGTGTGGAAGCGAAGCCCGGACCGGGACCGAGGAATCCTGATCCATCCGGTCGGTTGTCGAATTGCAGGCGACGACGAGCAGCGGCAGCAACAGCAGCAGTCTCGACATCGGTGGCTCCTCCAGATTTCAGCTGTTGATGGGCGCGGTTCGACCTGATGTGGATCTTGACCCCCGATGCGGCGCATGTCCAGCGTGACGCGGATCGGATGCTGCTACGTCATCGATGCACCTCTGGATGCGAGCCAACCATCTCTCTACTCTCGGGCCATGGAGATCCTCCCTTGCTGCCGACTGTCGTTCGCGCTCGCTGCCCCGGAGCGGCTCGATCCACAAACGGCGTTGGACAATGCCGTCAAGTGCTGCCCGATCGCCGAGGTCGAGGAGACGATCCTGCAATCGATCCCCTACAGCGGCTTCCCGGCGGCGGTCGAAGCACTCGGCTGGTTACGAGAGCAGCACCCCGATGGCGCTTGCCGACCCGCCGCTCGAGAGCACACGGAGAGTTTCTTCGCCCAGGTCTACGGCGACGGTGAGGCCAAGGTTCGAGCCTCCTTGCTGGAGCGACATCCGCATCTGGAAGGTTGGATCATCGATTTTGCTTACGGCACCGTGATGGAATCGTCGTGGCTTTCGGCCGAGGTCATCGAGGCGCTGGCGGTTGCCTCTCTCATCGGCCAGGGTCGCTTGCGACCGCTGCATTCGCATCTGCGCGGAGCGCTACGTACCGGCTGCTCGCAGCAGTCATTATCGAGTTTGCTCGAGGCGTTCGAGGATGTGGCCGATGCCGAGGTGCTGCGCGCCGCCACCAAGATGCTCGAGCGAGAAGGCGGCGGCGACTAGCCGAGGCGTAGATGCTCGGCGATGGCCGCAGCGATCTGCTCACTCTCGGGCCAGGTCGCGACCATCGATAGCCGCACGTACTGCTGCTCGGGACCATGCTGCGATGGATCGCCGAGCAAGGCGGCCGACGGGATCGTCACCGCCAGGATCTTTTCATCGAGCAGCGCCTCGGCCAGTTCGGTGCTGGTCACCCCCTCCGGGGCACGCTGCCACACGTACAGGCTCGCCTCCGGCTCACTGCGCGGCAGACCCGCACTCTCGAAGGCGCTGACGAACAGATCGCGACGCTTGCGGTAGCCCTCGCGCATCTGGGCGACATGCTCCTCATCGGAATAGGCAGCGATCGCCGCCTCCTGGATGAACCACGGCGTGCCGGTGTCGATGCTGGCCTTGAGTTTCCGGTAAGGAGCGATCAGTTGCGGATCGCCCGCCACCCAGCCGACCCGGTAGCCGGTCATCGCCGAGCGCTTCGACAGCGAGTTGAAGACCAGCACCCCGTCCTTGCCCTGCTCGAGAGCGGTATGCGGTGGCTCGTCAAAGTAGATCTCCGAGTAGGCCTCGTCGCTACAGGCAACGATGTTGCGCTGTCGACACCACTCGACCCAGCGCTTCAGGTAATCGGGAGATGCCACTCGACCCGACGGACTCGACGGGGTCGTGAGCCAGAAGATGCGTGCTCGTTCGGCGATCTGATCGGGGATCGCATCGAGATCGGGCAAGAAATCGGTACCGCCATGGATCGGCGCGTAATGCGGCTCGCCCTCGGCGAACAGAGTGCCGGTGGCATAGGGTGGATACCCAGGGTCGGGACAGATCACCACGTCACCGGGATCGATGAGTGCCTCTGGCAGATGAAAGATCGATTCCTTGGAACCGACCGACGAGACGATGTCGCTGTCGGCATCGAGGGTGACGCCGAATCGTCCTTTGACCCAATCGCTGACCGCCTGACGAAAAGGAAGGCTACCGGAGAAGGGTGGATAGCCACTGGCAGCGTGGCGTTCGATGCCTTCGGCGCAGGCGCGACGGATGAACTCGGGGGTCGGTGCCGAAGGATCTCCCATACCAAAATCGACCGGTGACAGACCCTTGGCACGTAACGCCTCGGTTCGCTCTTTCACCGCCGCCATGGCGTAGGTGCCGATCTGCGAGATTCTTTTCGATCCGACCACGATGGGTTCCTCTCAACGGGTCACTTCTGAGAGACCGAATACCACACTGCCAACCCTCGTAAAAGGTGGCAGCCGTCACCAAATGCGCGTTCCCACGTCAGCGGATCGACCGCCTCGGTCTTGTCCGATAGCAACAACCCTTGCGGATCCACCTCCATGAGGAAACGAGCGATGAGCTGCTGCGAGGCGTTGTGACAACTTTGAGCCGCTTTGGCAGCTTGGTTGTGGGTCAGTACCCCAACGGCCCGTGAACGCCCCAGTACATCGAGACCATGCCCGGCCAGTTTCATCCGCGCCAGAACCCCATGGCGAGCCGCCCGTCGCTGAGAAACTCCCGCAGACACCGCTCTTTGTTCCTCCGCAACTCGAAACTGTAACTCCCACGGGATCCGGCGCACCAGAAGTAGCAGACGATGGACCACCCGCTGCCGATCCGTCCCGACCAGATAGCCCGCCTCGACGGACTCGACCAGAGCCGACAGCAGGTGGAGGCCACCACAGGTGTAGGCCCAGGTGCCCGCCTGAGAAGGATCCGCCGACCCATCGGGTCGATCGACCCCATCATCGAGACAACTTTGCACCCGTTGATCGGATCGCTCCAGCGCATCGAGCAAGGTGCCCGCAAGTGTCTGGAGATCTGCATCGGCGGTGGCTGTGGTTGCAGGCAGTTTCAACACCGCCGCGGCCTCCACTAGCCAGGCAAGATCATTGATCTGCTGCCAGTGCGAGGGAGATCTGGTGCTCGCGAGAGCCCTCTGAAGCCGTTCCACCAGCCGTGCGTGGCTCGAGGGAAGCACCCACGCGGCGGTCCGCAACATCAGGTGAGGGTGTTGTTCGCCGCGCTCTCCGTCCTCGCCATGAAGCGGAATCGAACTGTTCAGATCATCGATCCGTGCGCTCCAGCGATCACGAACCTCGTTCAACGAAGTGGCACCGGGAAAAGCCAGCAGCAGGTGAGCCTCTGCCCATGGATCGTCACTGGCAAGCCCGGCCTGCAGCAGCCTCGAGGTGAAGGTCGCCTGCTGGCCGAGGCGCTGCTCGATGAGAAGATCCTGAGGGGATATCGATGGGGTTGGCCGGTCACAGCCCAGAAACACCAGCAGACCCAGGGCGAAAACCCGGATCATCGCTGGGCAACCACTTGTACCGGATCTGACCCTTTGCCCATCTCGCGCCAAATCGCGCCTCCCTTGCTTCCGCATCAAATCGTATCCGGATCATTGGAGCAAGGATCCTTGCCCACGTCGCCGCCAAAGGGCACCCTCTTCCCGGAAGGAGTACGGATGGACCGGTTGCCGATGCTGGCGCTGCAGATGCCGAACCTGCCCGTGCTCGATGATCTGCTGCTGATGTTACTGGGCGCGATGATGGTGGCACTCATCACCCGCCGACTGAGGATCCCGTATACCGTCGGACTGGTAGTTGCCGGTACCGTCATTGGCTTTCTGCGTCACCAGGGAGCACTGCCCAGTGGCGAGGGTCATTTCGAACTGACCCAGGAATTCATCCTGCTCATCTTGCTGCCGCCATTGCTCTTCGATGGCGCCATGAATACACCCTTCAACAAACTACGTGAAAATGGCGCCATCATCTCGACGATGGCGCTGCTCGGGACCTTCGGCTGCATCCTCATCACCTCGGCAGCAATCCGCTCACTGACCGGCTGGTCGTGGGATGTGTCGTTGTTGCTGGGAGCGATGGTCAGCCCGACCGATCCGGTCAGTGTGCTGGCGATCTTCCGCGAGCAGGGCGTCGAGAAACGCCTGGCGACCATCGTCGAGGGCGAATCGCTGTTCAACGATGGTCTGGTGGTGGTGATCTACATCCTGTTGTTGAGGGGACTCGCCGATGGCTGGGATGACATCTCGGTCGGATCGGGGCTGCTGACCTTCTGCTACATGATCGGAGTCGGCGCCCTGGTCGGCCTGTCGCTCGGCACACTGGTCAACTGGCTCATCGAGAGGATCGAGGAGCATCTGGTCGAGGTGCTGCTGTCGATCCTGCTGGCTTACGGCTCCTACATGCTGGCCGAACGCTTCCACGCCTCCGGTGTCATCGCGGTGGTGTTTGCCGGATTGATGGTCGGTAATGTCGGCCGCCACACAGCGATGACCCCCACCGCCATCTTGAGTCTGGGCCTGACCTGGGAGGTGATCGTCATCATCGCCAACTCGCTCGCTTTCATCGCCCTCGGTTTCGCGGTCGATCCGGTGCTGGTGATGGAGAACTTCGATCTGGTGGTGCTGGTGTGGGTCGCCACCATTGCAGCGCGGGCGCTGATGACCTACGCCATCGGCGGCACCGACCGGGCGATCCGCGACTCCTATCCACGTTCCTGGCTCCATGTCATCCACTGGGGAGGCCTCAAGGGAACGGTGCCAGTGGCGCTGGCGCTCGGTATCGGCGAGATGGAGTTTCTCAGCGACAGTGCCCCGCGTATGCAGGCGATCGTCGCCGGCGTCGTGATGCTGTCGATGCTGATCCAGGGAACGACGCTGAAACCGCTGTTGATCCGACTCAAGATCGTCCGTCCGCGTAAAGCCAGGCGCATCTGGGAACGCCATCAGGCGCGCTCCATCGCAGTCGAGACCGCCATCGAGGAACTGGGAGATGCCGCAGCCTCGACCGAGGTCGATCCGAAACGAATCGAATCATTGCGCAATCGCTTGCTCCACATCCGCGATTCGATCCACGACGATCTCAAACAGGTGCTGGAAGATCACCCCGAGTTTGCCGCCGAACAGATCCGCGATGTGGTGATCCGGCTGCTCCACCGCCAGCGAATCGCGGTCGAAGATGCCTACCGCGAGGGAATCCTCTCCGATGAAGCACTGCGCGACGTGCAGGGCGAGATCGATCAGTTGTTGCTCGAAGAGTTTCCCGATCCGGTCCCCGGAGGGCTCGGTGAAGAGGAGACCCCTTGAGGGAAACCGACTGGATCAAGACCTTCGTGCTCAAGCGCACCGGCGACAGATCGTCGACCGATTTCCTCGG
>JBBWWE010000006.1:0-2769 GCA_050256595.1 Planctomycetota bacterium | reverse complement strand
CAAGCGCCATCAAAGAACGTCTGGTCGGACTTGTTCCCGAACAACGAACACTTTTCGAGGAGCGCTTTCAGGTGGTTGATGGAGTACTCGCAGCGCTGACGCAAAGACTCATCTCTATCACCGCCGGGGTGGATGTCCCATTTCTGGAGAGTGATCCGTACTGGGGATATCCGTGCGCCATGGCAGGCTTGTCCCTGCGTAGAGTCGATCTGGATCCCGAAGGAAATCTGGATGTCAGCACAGCAGAGTTACTGGCGTTGGTGACCCGGGAAGCCGCTTCCGGAATCTTTTTGTGGGCGACGGAGCCGAGCGCCGATCTTCGCGAGGGATTACTCGCGCAGGCGCGAATCGAAAGCGTGGTCTGGTCACCGGCCTATTCACTGGGTGCCGAATACCCGTTCTACCCAGAGATCCAGCAAAAAGCCCTCACCAGGCTCGAGGAAGCACTCTCAAGGCGTTCTCGTCGTCCTTGACCTGCCACCTCGCGCATCGGACGATCTAGGAGTATCTCAAGAACGATAGTTTCCCGTCCCCTGGAGGTGGTGATGAAATTGCATTCCAGATTTTCGGTGATCGTGGCTTCTGGCCTCGCATTCTGTTTCTTGCTGCTGATTCCTTCGCTGCAAGCGGTCGATGTTCCAGCGGTCTTCAGCGATCACGCTGTATTTCAGCGAGATCTGCCCTTGCCGATCTGGGGTACCGGAGAACCGGGTACAGAAGTCACGGTTCAATTTGCCGGCCAGCAGAAGACCGCGATGGTGGCCAAAGATGGAAACTGGACGGCGACCCTCGATCCGATGCCAGCCAGTGCTGAAGGTCGCACGATGACCATCGAGGCCTCCGATGGAACCATCGAGGTCAAGGATATCCTGGTTGGTGAAGTGTGGCTCTGTGGCGGACAGTCCAACATGGAGTGGCCGCTCCGGGCCTCCAATAATGCCGATGCCGAGGTCGCTGCAGGTGACACTTCCTGGCTTCGAAGGATCAAGACACCGCATCTGCTTTCCAGAACTCCGCAGGCCGATATCGATTGCTCCTGGGAGGTTTCTACCAAGGAATCGGTCGGCAATTTCACTGCTGTAGGAACCTTCATGGCGCGCCGATTGCATCAGGAACTGGGAGTTCCCATAGGACTTCTCGATATCAACTGGGGCGGAACCCGGGCCGAGCCGTGGACCTCGATTCCGGCGATGCAGAGACATCCTCGATTTCGAGCACGCGTCAACAAACTGCAATCAGAGTTTCGTCGCTGGGGAGACCGATCAACTGCCGAGATCGATGCGCTTTATCAGGATCAGATGAAAGGTTTCGAGCAGACAGCCTCTTCATGGTGGCAGAAGAAACTCGACGGAGATCCCGGCATTGCTGGCTCCTGGGCAGACACAGGCTTTTCCGATCAGGACTGGTCAGAGGCGCCGGTGCCGGGCCTCTGGAGCGGCGATGATGAGGGTTGGGACGGGGTCATCTGGTATCGAAATACCATCGAGGTGCCGGCCGAATGGGTTGGCCGTGACCTCGTGATGCGGCCAGGGGCCATCGATGACGCTGACATCACCTACTGGGATGGCGAGGAGATTGGTCGTACTACCAATCAGCATGCTGTGCCCCGTAACTATGTCATTCCGGGTGACCAGGTTCAGGCTGGCGAGGCCACCATCGCCATCGCTGCTCTCGATACGGGTGGCGCCGGAGGAATCACAGGATCTGCCGGGTCGATAAAAATCCTGCCTGCAGGGGCAAAGGAAGGCGAAGCGATTGCTCTGGCGGGAACCTGGAAGGTCCACAGGGGGAATAAATTTTCCGGTGATCGCGGGCCTTCGCCCCCTTCGAAACCAGAAGCTCCAGGGCGCAAGACCAGCGATCCGGGTGTCATGTTCAATGCCATGCTGTCACCGTTCGTTCATTACGGCATTCGAGGAGCCATCTGGTATCAGGGCGAATCAAACGCCGGACAAGCGGCGGAGTACGCCGAGTTGCTACCACTGATGATCGGTTCGTGGCGAGAGGCGTGGGGGCAGGGAGATTTCCCGTTTGGAATCGTACAACTCGCTGCCTTCAAGGCAGTCAGCGATAACCCGGTCCAGGGAGGTTGGGCGACTCTGCGTGAGGCTCAGGACTTCACTCACCGCGTGGTACGCAATACCGGTCTCGTGGTGTTGACCGATGTGGGAGATGCCCGGGACATCCATCCGCGCAACAAACAGGCGGTCGGCAATCGTCTTGCCGATTGGGCCCTGAATCGCTGCCACGGTCGGGCTGATCTTCCCGAGTCTGGACCATTCTTCCGGGAGCACGAAGTCGATGGAGATTCGATCCTTGTACAGTTCGATCACGTGGGAGCAGGTTTGACCGGTCGTCGTGGCAAGCAGATCGATGGTTTTGCGATCCAGGGCTCTGATGGCAACTGGCACTGGGCCGAGGTCGAGGTGGTCAGTGCCGACCAGCTCAGGATCAGCCATCCGGAAGCCCCAGCACCAACGGCGGTTCGCTTTGGTTGGCAGGACAACCCGGTGCGGGCAAACCTGGTTTCCAGTCACGGCTTGCCAGCGGCACCCTTCAAGACCGATTGAAGGGAACAAATTCCTGTCCGATCTCTTCCAGGATCCGGATATGACTCCGGATCCTGGATACCGGAATTCTCCGGTTCATGAGAACGAAAGAGGAGGGGAACAATTGCGTCATTTTAATACGTTTGTTTTCGGTGGTCTGTTTGTGCTCTCTACCGTGGTCACAGCATCCGTTGCTGCTCAGAGCGCCACCATCGAGTTC
>JBBWWE010000005.1:0-16485 GCA_050256595.1 Planctomycetota bacterium | reverse complement strand
TATCAGCTCGCTCTTCATCACGTACCGCTGCGAGTGTGTCCCTGACTCCCTGGTCGAACTGGGCAGGAGAAATCCCGGAGTCTGATTTTGCAGCCGAGTTTGCAGGGATCTCTTGTGCGATGGAATCGAGAAAGCGGGCGTTCTGGGAAATCCGCAGTGCGATGGCGGAGACCGCTTCTTCGGGAATGGCTGCGGCGCCGGTTGCCGGATCAACGGTCGAGTTGGACCAGGCGGTGGCATCGGTCGGATCGGGTTTTTGTTCGAGAACCTCCAGGCGTTCCTGAAGAACCTGCAAGCGGTTGTTCATCCGGTCCGCACGATCGTTGGCTTCCTGAGCTTCTTCAAGATTTGAATACGCAGTAGCACCAATGATGAACACCAGGAAACTCATGATGATGACAGCAGGCTTCATCGCCCCTCCTTGTCAGATTGGAGCATTGATCGCTCCTTGGTATGGAACACGGTCTTTGACTACGACGATAACCCCGAATTTACCGAAAAGATCCCTCAGGATCCCAGGATTTCTTCAAGTTGTTGCTGACATTGCTCTAGTAGCCCCTGAGCGTCTATTCGCAGTTTCTGGATCCGATCCTCGATGTCTGAAATCCACTCTTCATCTGCCGTCTCGGCCAGGTTGATGCGGACATTGAGAATGGCTCCTTCGAATCCGGCTCGACCCATCCAGACGGCGGTTCCTGCATCGGTGATACCTGCGGGGATGCCCCTTTGCGCGGCCTTGAGTGCTAGTTGCATCACTTCGAGGCACAACTCAGCGGTGTTGAGTGGTACCTCCGTAGCACGTCGGTAACCTGTTTCGATGGCTGTCGCCCGCGCTTGCTTCTGTTCGGGAGTGCCCTGGGGCAGGCGCATCGCTGCGATCACACCCTCGAAGGCTTCCGTATCCTGGTCCACCGCGCGCAGAAGATCATCTTTGAGCCTTTGCGCCTCGACGGCGATCGTTTCCATCTCTTCGCGTCGTTTGCGGTACTTGCGTTTGGCGAAGGTGAGGTTGGCCACCATCGAGGAGAGAGCGGCGCCGAGAGATCCGGCTAGCGCTGCGATGGAGCCGCCCCCGGGTGCTGGGGAATCGCGTGAGACTTCGTCAACGAATCCGGCGACCGTCTGAGATGTCAGAGGACCGCTGGTTGTCGGCAATCCGATCACTGAACTGGCCGCCTCGAAATTCGAGATGTCGCATAGCCCCAGAGACTGAACGGCGGTCGCGATGATGTCCTGAACGGGAATCCCGCGACTCGAGCCCTGGCTTGCGAGGTAATGTTCTCCGCTGGCACGAATGGCCGGATAAGGGGTCACGCCTACCAGTTCGGAGCCGGTGATCACGAGACCTCGATCTTCTGCCAGTTGGCGACAGGCATCGAATACATGATGCATGTTGGTCACATGGAAATCGGTCAGGTTGATGGAGATCTGGGCGCGGCCGTATTCAGGGATCACCCAGCCGACAGCCCTGCAATGTTCGAATTTGCCCCGTTTCATCACCATCTCGCCGTCGAGTGCGTTTGGGCTTTGCCCGAAAAAAGTGGCTTCCTTATCGAGTGAGGTGCCATGGTCATGAAGGTGCTGATCGAGTTCTTCACGAGTCGAGAAGATCTCCGCCGTGATCCCCGATGGCCATATACCTTCATCGGTTTGATAACGAAGTAACTGCCCACTCGAATAGTAAGGGGTGCGTGCATTGACCCGCACTGCCCGACCCTTCTCGCGGATTTCCATCGCCAGATCGTTGGCCTGGTTCTTGTCGCGAGTGTTGAGATTCACGTTGTAAGCGATCAGGAACTCGCGGGCTCCAACAGTGACGACCCCTGGGCCAGGCAGGAAGCTGGCCGGTCCAAAATCCGGCTTCCATTGTTCATCTGTCATCTTCTCGGGGAGAGCTTCGTATTCGCCCCTTCGAACGTCCGCCAGCGACATCCGATCTTCACGAAGTGCGGCACGGTCGTACATGTAGACCGGGATCTCCAGTTCTTCACCGATTCGTTTTCCAACCGCTCTTGCGATCTCGATGCACTGTTCCATCGAGATTTCGCTGACGGGAATGAAGGGGCAGACATCGGTGGCTCCATGTCGGGAGTGGGCACCTTGATGCGCACTCATGTCGATGAGTTCGGCAGCCTTTTCGACCAGCCGGAATGCGGCCTCGGCGATCGGGTCGGGCGGCCCCACGAGGGTGATCACGGTACGGTTGGTTTCTGCACCCGGATCGACATCGAGGACATCGACATCTTCCACGGCGGCTGCCGCAGCAACGATGAGATCTATCTTCTGGCGGTCACGCCCCTCCGAGATGTTGGGTACACATTCGACGAGGGCTTCAGCGTTGACTTCTGACGACATCAAATCCTCCCTGAACCCGGCATGATGGAGCGAATCCATGGCTCAGTCGAGCGGCCCCGGCAGGTTTCATTCGCCATGCGCCTGCTGGAGATGTTGAAGGAGCGGGGATCCATCCAGGTCTCTGTCGGGATCTCTCCTGACGATGTGGACGTGTCCCGGGTTTCCGGCAGTCCGCACCAGTTCCACGACAAAGGTCGGACCCTGGATCCGATAAGCGTGACGCATTTCCTTGTCGAGTGGTCCCCACCAGGCGAAATGAATCTCGTCGAGGTTCGCGTCGGTGATACGGGATTTTTCTGCCACCTCGATCGACGAGTTCAGTATGGCGAGGTGAGAATCGATGAGGGCATCGAGCATGATCTTTTGTGATGGATCCAGTTGGTCGAGGCGGATACCCACTGCATCAGGTGCGCCTGGATGTCCCGGTCCGGTCACGACATCTCGGGGGAGTGCGCTCTTCTGGATGGCGATCTCCTTCTGTTTGGATGTCAACGCTCTCATCAGGGTGACTGCCAGGTCTTCTTCCTCATCCAGGAGTTCCGTCCCTGTGTTGGGACCCATCAGAGGCACTGTCGGAGCGGCACCCAGAAAGGCGGGTGTAGAAGAGAGCACCTGGTCACCATCGAGCAGAAACTTGATGCAAATATGGTGTCCTTCGACACGCCAACCCCAGGGACCATCCGCGCCTGGTTCACCGAAGATGGCAAAGGTGTAGAGTCCAGGATCTCGTGACGGATCAGGTTTGCCGGAGCGATTAGCCGCCGCACTCATCATTCCTAACACATCTTCGAGCGCCACGATGGCATTCCATTTCAATTGTCCCGTATCGGACAGAGCACTTCTGACCAGTCGTTGAGCCAGTACTCTTTCTTGAGTGTTCATTTCATTCAGTTTCAATCCTGGTCGCTCACCGGGAAAATAAGTCCAGTTGGAGAGCGCTTCACTTCCTTTAGATCCTGGAGTGGCGACGAAGTGAATTTTCGCTTGTTGGTCTTTGCCCAGGGCATCCAGCAGTGATTGTGCGCACTGGCTGATACCTCTGGCCACCTCTCCCGGGATTCGTACACCCGGTATCGATTCTGGAGGATCCGCGAAGGAACTGACAAGGATGGGTACGAAAAGGCAAAAGATCAGGATGATCTGCGTCGGTAGCCTGAGAAGTCGCGGGGATTGATCTGATTTCATCGGTAACCTCCGCTGCCATCCTGGCCTCTGGGACTGTTCCACAATAGTGGCATGTTGATGATTGTCGTGCTCGGTGAGTCTGCTTCTCAATCGTCTTGAGAGGGTTTTGCCTTCCTGCTGTTCAATTCTGGATCATCGAGAGTTCCGCGTATCCGGAAACGAAGAAGTCGATTCGCGATGTCGGACAGAAGAGGTGCTCCTCCGAGAGTTTGCGGTTCCATCACCAGATTCAGGATCTTGTTAAAGGTCACGGTTCCTCGACCAAGAATCCTGCCCGTGTTGCTTCTCAACTTGATCGAGCCCATGCCTTTGAAATCGAAGATCTGGTCATGGATCGAGAACTTGCAGTCGGCTTCCCTGACCTTGTTGTTACTACGGTTGAGTCCCTCGAACGGATTGATGATTGCACCGGCAAGAAGAGGAATCTGCGCCAGGGATCCCTCTCGGATCGAGAACTCGCCGCCACCGATGATCGAATCGGGTGAGCCCACCAACCCTTCCACCCGAACCTCTCCCTGAGCCGTGCCACGGACTCCCTTCTTGCGAAACAAGAGTTCCGATCCGAGCGCGAGATTTATATTG
This sequence comes from Planctomycetota bacterium, assembly GCA_050256595.1. Taxonomy (GTDB): domain Bacteria; phylum Planctomycetota; class UBA8108; order UBA1146; family UBA1146; genus UBA1146. Next base: position 12,363 of record JBBWWE010000005.1, on the reverse strand, counting down.
CTGAGACTGGCTTCGCCGGCGAAGCCGCCATGTTCGTGACCAAGATCCGCGAAGAAAAACCCGTCGAGGGGCCCTCCATAGATTTCGCAGGGTCCCAGTTCGGCCTGGAACAAGTTGGAGCGGTCCACGGGAAGCCGACTGGTGAGCCATTGCGAGGGAGAGCCTTCTCGTTGGTCTTGATCGTCTCCGAAGGCGAGTCGAGGGTGTTCGATTCCGTAGGTGAAACTGAGGTTTCGAGACGACGGAACGATTGTGTGGAAACGTGAGAAGCGGAAATCACCGTCGGAGAGTTGGCCGGAGAATGTATGCCCCTGGCCAGGTTGGATCCCACCGTGGATTACGAAGTTTGCTGACACTTCTTCGGCACGGATGGCGAAGTCGAATCCACCTTGCTCCAGTTTTCCCTGAACATCGTATTCAACGATTTCAATCGGTTCGGTGAGTTCGTTTTTCAGATAACGGTAAACGACACCGATTCGCCCTGTGACGCTTCCATCGAGTTGCATCTTCTTGAAGAAGTTCTTCAGGTCGGGCGGCAGATTCTGGACCAGTTCATCATCGGAGAGGAGTAGTCCCTTGCCATCGGGCCCATCCATGATGGTCAATTCCATCGAGAGGAGTGTGCTGTCGGAGGTAGGCGATGGGGTTTCCAGGGAATCGTCAGGTCCGATTTCACCTGATACAGTCACAATGGGTGAAATTTCTGGATCGGTCTTCAATTCGTCGAGTCGGATGCGTCCTTCTGTGCTCGAGAAGACCACCTGCCCCTGGTGAAAGACCAGTGGATAGGGAAGTTTGTGGTACCGCAAACGCACTGGATCTGCGACCCGGGCACGGACGTAGATATCAAAGGGTGTGTTCTCGTCAGAACGAAGCTCAACGATGGTATCGAGCGATCCATTGCTCCTGAGGATGTCGAGAGAACGTAGCCGATTCGCAACATCTATCGGTAAAGCCGAGATGAGTTCTTCATCGGGAACCAGTTTCGGGCTCTCGATTGGAATCTCCATCCGCACGAGCTGCCCGTCCTTGTATTCGATCAGGCCGGCAGGAAGAGACAGTTCACTCGGACCGTGTCTGCCGACGAGATTCTGGAACAGGACCTTCCCTTGACTGATTTCGAAGATGACCCGGCCGGTGAGATCATGAACGCGATAGGGGAATGCCTGGTGTGAAATGCTGGCTCCGGTGGGATCCATGACGATTCTGAGATCGAGAGGATCACCGGCGACCTGGCGCTCGAGTTCGATGCGCAGATTTGAATCTCCTCTTGGGGAGTAGAGATCGAAGATCTGCGAGTGTCGATCTCCCAGTGCCGTCCGGACGCGATCGTCAAGAGGTAGGGACTGGCCCTCGATGACGAGGTGGATTTCGCCGAGTTGCTGTGCCTGGAAGTTGCCTCGAGCCCTGACCGGTTCTCCGGGGACACCACCGGTGATATCCAGTTCGATCTTGCCATCGAAATAACGGATTTCCCCTTGCAGGTTGCGTAGTGGGTACGGGTATCGAGAGTAACTGCCATCGACTCCGGCGAGGACCAATCGCATCTGTTCGATCACTGGAGGGTATTGCTCGCCACCAACAGAGACTCTCAATCCAAATTTTCCCGAAGGAGAAAAATTGTCCCAGACCTTCTGGATCGCCTCCGGGAGTACGTCATGAATCCGCGGTTCGAATACTAGACCATCGATTTCTAGTTCCAGTTCGCTTGCTCCTGGCTTCAACGCTTCAAGTTTGATCTCTCCGTGGAGCAGTGCACGGGCACCGAAGAAGTTTCCGATGAGAGGGTCTCTGAACGAGATGGCCTCCGGTGTGATTTCCAGCTTCCCGGACAGTTGGTCGACGAGAATGTCGGGCTCCTCGAATCGCAGAGATCCCTGAGAGATGGACAGCTCGGTAGAATTTTTTATTGGCTGTGCGTCTCGTAAAACCAGCGTGTGTTTCAGGCTCGCGATGCCTGTCGGATGGTAATTGTCCCAGACCAAACGCAAAGCCGGGGGGATCCTCTCTCTCAGATTCTGGTCGAGCAAAATACGATCGATATCGAGGTTCAGTTCGAAATCTCCCATCGACAGCCTGCCCCCGCCTTCGAGGCGGATGCTGCGTACCGAGCTGTCGAAGGCGACGCCATCGAGTTTCCACAGTTCCGGGTCGTCGGCGGAAACCTCGAGCCGAAGACTCGATACCTGTAAGCCTTCCGGGCTGTGGGCAATGGTAACGGGACAGGTTTCCACACGCAGATCCGAGATGATCAACTCGGGTGGGGACATCGCCGTGGTTTTCCTGGATTCCACATCGGATGGAAGTGCGGGACCCTGCACGGGTGCGATGGCATCCCTCAACACATCGAGAATGGTCAGGTTTCCGAGATGATCTCTTTCAAGAACCATCGTCGATCCGGAAATCTCTACTCTCTCGATATTTGTTTTTCCAATGAGGATCGCCCAGGGATTCAACGCGATATCGAGACGGGCGATCCTGATCAGTTCGTTGTAACGGCTTCCGTGAGGAGGATGAATTACCAGGTTGTTGACCTCGATACCCGCGGGCCATTTCCACTTGACGCCATCGATGGCAAAGCCCGTCGATAAACGGTCTGCAAGGAGAGCCTGGGCGCGATAGGTCATCTGTTCAGGACTCAGGACCCACGATCCGATCCAGAAGGCCACTCCTGCAAACAGGACCGGGATGATGAGAACGAATAGCAAGATGCGACGCATGCGAGCGCGAATCCTCGTCTTGGTCGGCTTTTTTCTACCCATGGGAAGGGGGAAAGGCGTGGTAGTTGTCGGTTGATTGACTGAATCATCCATCGGCTTTACCTCCCTTCCAGTTCGAGTTCCCTCGAGAGCGTGGAGACATGATGTTTGTTGATCCTTCTTCCCAGGAGGCAGGTCACCTCGTAGGGCAGGATCCCGCACCAGCGGGAGATCTCCTCGGCTTCGATTCGTTCGTCCCGGTCAGTTCCGATCAGGGTCACCTCGTCCCCGACCACGGTGCCGGGCACATCGGTGACATCGATGACGGTGTAGTCCATCGTTACCCGACCCACCACGGCAACACGCTGCCCGCGAACGATCATTTGACCACGATTCGAAAGGGTCGAGGGAAAGCCATCGTGATAGCCGATGGATACCGTTGCTAGCCTTGAATTGCGAGTTGTTACATAAGTTCCACCGTAGCCTACAGGATGGCCCGGAGGGTGATCTCGCAGGTAGACGATCTGGCTATGAAGGGAGAGGGCGGTCTCAAGTCCTTCCACTGCAGGGAGATGATTGAAGAGGCCATAGAGCGCTCCTCCGATGCGCACCATCTCGGCATCCGGGTCGGGGTATCTCAGGGCTGATTCGCCGGCATCGATGTGTACCAGAAGAGGGCCGATTCCCAGATTTTCCAGCTCGGCAACGATTTCGTGCAGGATTTCTCTCTGTCGAAAAACCATCGAGGTGTCGGAAGGGGTCGGGAGGTGGGTGCCAATCCCTTCGAGTTGAAGTCCTTTACAACGAGCGATGCTACGAGCATGGGTTACTGCCTGATCGGGACTCACTCCCAGCCTCGCCATGCCTGTATCGACGAGCAGATGGATTGCGAGTTTACGCCCCATCTGGAGCGCTGTTTTATCGAGAATCTCTATTCGCCCCGGCGAATGGATGGTGACCGCAATTTCCTGATCGATGAGTAGATCCAGTTCAGGTTCCACCAGGGCACCGAGAACGAGGATGGGAGTCGAGATCCCCGACTCGCGGAGATCGAGTGCTTCGCGGGAGGTACCCACGCCGAGAAAATCGATGTTTTCCTGCTCGAGCCTTTTCGATACCGGAATCGAACCATGTCCATACGCGTCGGCTTTAACCACTGCGAGGATCTTCTTGCCGGGCAAACGCTGGCGAAGAACCTCGAGGTTATTGGCAATGGCATCGAGATCGATGGTTGCCCAGGCACGTTCAGGTTTCATGCCTGTTCCTCTCCTTCGATTCGGCGACGCCTGATCTCCTCGGCACGACTGACACGAAGATAGCGAGGGTTGAGAAGATGCGGTTGATCCCAGCCGGCCGGAGCCGGATGGCCCTCCTCGATCTGTCGTACCATCGAGTTTGCAAGTTCGAGTCCGCGACCGGCTCGGGGGGTGTCCCACTCTTCGGGTCCCGTCTTCAATCCTGCAGGGAAATCGGCCGCCCTGGAACCGGAACCGATGAAACCGGTCTCCGGATCGACGAGGGGGTAGAAGTCATCCTTGTGAATGGCTCGGTCCTGGTCGAGGCGAAGGGCTTTCTTATCATTGACCTCGAACATTGCCAGGTCCAGATCTCCGCTGCGGGCATCGAGAAGTACTCCCCACTCGCCGTCTTGCTCGATATTGGCTGCCATGACATCGAGAGATGAGATCCCGAGCAAAGGTAGTTTGAGAGACCAGGCGAGCGCCTTTGCTGCGGAGACCCCGATTCTGATTCCGGTGAAGGAACCCGGTCCGACACTGACAGCGATCACCGCCAGTTGAGACTTCGCTTGATTTCTGGAGACGATGGTGTCGATCCTCGGTAGTAGTTCTTTTCCGTGTACCAGTCCCGGGCTGAACAGTTCTTCATCCTTTAGTTGCCCATCGAAGGTTCCCAGTGCAACGGATCCATTGCGCTGACTGGTTTCGATCATCAGGATGTAGCCGTCACAAGGAATGTTCATCGAGCGGAATCTCCATAACCCCGAGAGTTGGGAGTGCCTCGCTTGCCATCGGCGCCCATGACTCACGATAATCAGACACGGGACAGGCGGCAACGTCTGCTGGAAAGGAGCGAGGCGATGCCCCACGCAGTCATCACGGGAGCACCCCCCCTCGAACAGATCTGGAAAGGGTTCAAGCCCCAGCAAGAGGTGCTGGGATCCGATGTGAGGAACCTCCAGGGGGCCTATCTACGAGCGGACGGAACCCAGTTGCTGGTATTGGCGCTGGTGATCGAACTGGGAGTCACTCAACGTTTCATGATCGTCGTGGAGCAAAAAAAGACCCGCACGGTGGTCCGATGCCAGCTTCATACTCCGGTCGAGAAAACCGCAGGAGTGAAGGCCCTTGTCGAGCGGGTGGCCAGAATGCTCATCGATGGGGGCGGCAGCCTGGAGAAGACGAATTTGCCAGATCTCTAGCCGCGTACCCTCGCGACCAGTTCTTTGACCCGAGTGACATCCACCGGTTGCTCCACATCGCCACCGATCTTCAACGAGGTTCCGACGATCACCGCATCCGCGAACTCCATGATCTGGATGATATTGTCCTCATCGACGCCACTCCCGGCCAGTAGCGGTGTCGTGGCAACCGCCTTGCGCACCTGTTGCAACTCATCGAGATCGAGAGGATCGCCCGTCGACTTTCCGGTCACGATCACCGCATCTGCGAGTCCTCTTTCGACCGTTTCGATGGCGGCATTACCAGCATCGTAGTCGTTCGATCGGGCAGCGTGTTTCACGCCTACATCGGCGGCGATGGAGATGGAACCGGCATCGATGAGTTTTCGCTGGCGAAGAGTTTCGTGGGCTCTGCCACTGATCCAGCCCTGGTCGGTGAGCGCAGCTGACGTGTGAACGTTGACGCGAATGAATCGACCTCCGCTGGCAACTGCGATGGCCAGTGCCGAGAGGGCATCGTTTCGAAGTACATTTACACCGACCGGAACGTCTTTCGAGAGCTCGACAATTGCAGCCACGAGGATGCTCATCTCGGCAACGGTGGAGGATTCCACGTCGACGGGATGAAAAGGAGCATCGCCGAAGTTCTCGACGATGATTCCATCGATGCCTCCCTCCAGTAGCGCTTCGGCATCGCGCAGTGCATGGTGACGAATCTTCGTCCTGGATTCGTGACAACGTGGACTTCCAGGCAGAGGTCGCAGATGCACCACTCCGATGATCGAACGACTGCCGAATCCGAAGGGAAACTCCATCCGACTCCTTCCAGCGAGTTTGATAGTGTGCTGTTTTGCCCTATCTGAGGCAATCTGGAGGGGGATCGGTGGTGCAAATTTCGTCGATTTCGGGGACTCACCCATTGCCCGAGGGGTCTGCCTATGGTGCCGCAAAACATGCCTTAGTGGGGTGGAGCCGCTCGATATCCCAGGAATTCAGGGATGAGGGGGATCCGTGTCTCATCGGTCCATTCGGGCTCTATCGGGGCCAATGAGCGCCCCGGGGTGCCCGCGGAGGAAGGTGGGCCAGGTCGTGGCAGCGATCCTGGAGGCTCCGCCAGGGACCGTGATCACTGAAGTCGAGGTGAGGCCCCTGAAACCACCTCGGCCCTGACTCAACTCCTTTCCCCGTAACAGGTTGACGAAGTCCGGGGGGATTGATAATCTCCCTGCTTGCGCCCGGATCTGGCGTTAGTTCTGATCCAGGCTGTCTCGGCACACCGTTCTCGACCGCCGGATCGGGTTTGGCCCTGGGAGAAGCGTGGACAGACCGACCATCATTGCGGGGAACTGGAAGCACAATCCCGATCGAAATTTGGGCGAATCTCTCTGGCGAGAGGTCGCTGCGGGTACGATGTCCCTGAATCCTGCTGCCGGAGAGACCTCGGCGGTGAAGGTGGTCATCTTCCCGCCTGCCCCCTGGTTGGGTTGGTTGATGTCTCGCGATGGTGCTGAATGTCTCGGCAACGGGTTTCCCGAGGCGGGGATCATCGAGGTCGGCATGCAGCAGATCTCGGATCGGCCTGCGGGTGCTTACACCGGAGAAGTTGGCGCTGCGATGGCGCGTCAGTTCGGAGCCCGCTGGGCTCTGGTGGGGCATTCGGAGAGAAGGACTCTGTTCGGGGAGACCGACGAGGGTGTTGCACGACAAGTGGCCGCCGCTGCCAGCAATGGCCTGTGTCCGATGTTGTGCATCGGAGAGACGCTGGAAGAACGAGATGAAGGTCGAACCTTCGAAGTGGTTTCACGCCAACTCGAAGCGGGCCTTTCGCTGTTGGACAGAACTGAACAGTACGCGGTTGCTTACGAGCCGGTGTGGGCCATCGGAACCGGTCGAACCGCGACAGTGGAGCAGGTCGAGGAAGTGCATCAGCAACTTCGGGATCTTCTTCAGCAGAAACGAGGAGCGGAATCGGATGCGATACCGATCCTCTACGGTGGCAGTGTGAAACCGGATAACGCGAGATCCTTGCTGGGTCTCGATGTGGTCGATGGGGCCCTGGTCGGGGGAGCGAGCCTGGATGCGGCGAGCTTCCTGGAGATTCTGGAAGCGGGAATCGCAACGGCGTGAAGCGTCGAGTTCCTGCCCTGCAGATGAGGTGAATCGATGGTGACTTTTCTGATGATTGTACTGGGAATCGTGACGGTCCTGCTGGGGCTCGCGATTCTGATCCAGGAGCCGAAGCAGGCCGGACTCTCCGGAGCTTTTGGACTCGGTGGCACCGAACAGATGCTGGGAACCAGTCCGACCAGCGGTATTGCTCGGTTCACCATGTACCTCTCCGTTGCGTTCTTTCTGCTGTGCATAACCGTTGGCCTGCTGGCGCGTGAGGACCGAGATGATTCTCGTCTCAAGTCAGATCCGGCCGAGAACGCCATCGGTTCCCTGGAACCAGGTCCGATCGGCATCGGCGATGCTCTGGGTGGAAATGAGCCCGTGACGAGTGGCGCTGCGGCCGATGGTGTTGCGGTCGATGGCGAAGGTGTCGTGGGTGCTGGCGCTGCCGACGACGGCGCTGCGGGTGTTGGCGCTGTCGACGACGGTGCTGCGGGCGATGGCGCTGCGGGCGATGGTGCCGCAGATGATGGCGCTGCAGATGATGGCGCAGCCGACGATGGTGCTGCCGATGATGGTGCCGCCGGTGATACGAACAGTTCCGGGACCTCGACCGATGACGGGGGAAGCGGGAATTGACCGATAGTCTGCGGAGCATGACGGGTTTCGGATCCGGATCCCGTGAAACGGGTGCAGTCCGGGTGAAAGTGGAGTTGAGGTCGGTGAATCACCGATATCTCAAGGTCTCGTGCCATCTCCCCGATCCCTTCACCTCCCTTCAAGGGCAGATCGACAACTACCTGAGAGACAAGATCGAGCGCGGATCTCTATCGGTCTCGATCCAGTTGGAAGATACCAACGATGAGTGCGATGCCGGATTCGACGAGATCAAGAGGAACTACGAGAGACTGTGTGCTCTGCGTGACGAAGTCGCTCCAAGTCAGGAGGTGAAGATCTCCGATGCGCTCCAGATTCAGGGGCTGGATGGAGTGGCGCTAAAGACCTCCGAGGAATCGGAGGCTCTGTTGATGAACGCGCTCGAGGATGCAGTGGCAGATTTGCGTCAGATGCAGCAGAGCGAAGGAGAGAGGCTCCGCGAGGAGTTCAACCGCATTCTCAATTGTACCGAGAAGGGTATCGGTCAACTCGAGGAGGCTCTTCCTGGAGCGATGAAGTGGTTGGGTGAGAGATTCCAGGAACGGATCCGCCAGTGGGTGGAGCCGATCGGAGTGGATCTCGATTCGCAGGATCTTGCCCGGGAAATAGGCCTTCTTGCCGAACGTTCTGACATCACGGAGGAGCTGACCCGGTTGCGGGGTCATCTCGTCGAGTATCGAAAGGTCATCACCGAGGGCGGTCGAGCCGGTCGTCGTCTCGATTTCCTGACCCAGGAGATGTTTCGTGAGGCCAATACGATGGCCTCGAAGTTACCGCGACACGATCTCGCTCACACGGTGGTCGAGATCAAGGTGCAGGTGGATCGATTGCGGGAGCAAACGCAGAACATCGAGTGAAAAAATCCTCCTCGAGGAGGATCAAGAAAAGGGGGCGGTGCGGTGACCGCTCGCGGAATCCTGGTAGTGCTTTCTGGACCCTCCGGGGTGGGAAAGACTGTGGTGAGCGAGGGGTTGCAGGAGAAGTCCGGGTACGTCCGGACCATCACTGCCACCACCAGACCTCCCCGAGCCGGGGAGGAAGATGGAGTGGATTACCTGTTCCTCGATCGCGCTCAGTTCGAGCAGCGCGTCGAGGAGGGCGGATTTCTGGAGCACGCAGAGGTGTACGGAAATCTCTATGGAAGTCCGCGCGATGGTATCGAGCAGCAACTCGCCCAGTCGAGGGCGGTGTTGCTACTGATCGATGTCCAGGGCGCCGAAAAATTGCGCCAGGACGGAGTCGATGCTTTGCAGATCTTCCTGGAGCCTCCGGGGCTCGAAGAACTGCGCCGTCGAATCGAGATGCGTGGTGTCGAGAGTGAAGAAACGATGGATCTTCGATTGCGCAATGCGCTTTCGGAGATGGAACAGAGGGATAGATACGATCGCTGCGTCGTCAACGGCGTCCTTGAGGAAACGGTCGAGGAAGTGTTCTCGATCATCGAGGAGGAATTGACTCGCAGAGGTGAAAATTGAACAAGAATCGAGGATTCGGTGCCTGTTAAGTACCGGATCTGGAATGGAGGCACTCGTGCTGGATGTCGATATTGAAGACCAGCTCGTCCTGAAAACGGGCGGCAAGCTCCAGCTCACTGCTTTGATGCAGAAACGAATCGTGGAATTGAAGCGTGGGGCTCGTCCTCTCGTCGAGATCGATTCCAACGATTTGCAGGAGATCGTGATTCAGGAAATTTTGCAGGACAAGGTCGAGTTGGGAGAACTCGAAGTTGCCGAAACCAGTTTCCTTGCCGATGCTCGCAAACTCTCTGGAGAAGGCGATTCGGAAGAGAAAGAGGTTTACGGTTCCGATTTGAAGAAGGTCAAAGAAGAGCGGATCAAGGAACTCTCGCAGTTCCTCAATCCTACCAACGAATGATGGAGGCGGTGCGACGTGTGTTCTTCACGCGTCGCACCGTGATCTTTCGTGAACGATGTCATGAACTGGAAAACCCGCAAGATTATCCTCGGGGTGACCGCAGGTGTTGCTGCTTACAAGGCGGTAGACCTCGCCTCCCGTTGGGTTCAGCGTGGGGCAACAGTTCGAGTTCGTATGACACCTTCGGCGTGTCGATTTATCCAACCTCTCACCTTTGAATCGGTGACCCGTTCGCCGGTGATCTCCGAGATCTGGCATCCGCTTGGAACCCATGAGCGGCCCGAACACATCGGTGCCGGCGATGATGCTGATGTCCTGGTGATTGCTCCCGCTAGCGCCGATCACATGGCACGCCTGGCCCACGGATTCGGTGACGATGTGGTCTGTCTCACGGCACTCGCCTGGGATGGTCCGATGGTGGTTTGCCCGGCGATGAATGATCGGATGTGGAAGAATCCTGCCGTCCAGGAGAATGTCAGGATCTTGCGGGATCGTGGCGTCCACATCGTCGAGCCGGCTACTGGCCACCTGGCCTGTGGATCGACGGGACCGGGGCGCCTTGCGGATCTCGATGACATCGATCAGGTCGTCTCCGGGCTGGTCGAGACGGAGGAGTTCTCTTGAATCCTCCGGTCCTGCTGATCACTGCGGGGCCGACCCAGGAGCCCATCGATGCGGTTCGTTTTCTCAGTAATGGGGCCAGTGGCACAGTTGGTATCGAGGTGGCAAAAGCAGCCCAGGCGGCAGGCTGGGAGGTCCACCTGGCTCTCGGCCCGGTGTCGCAATCGGTTCCCGATGGAGTGATCCACCACCCTTTCACCACCGCCTGCGAACTGGACCAGATCGCTGTCGAACTGTGGCCTCGAGTCGACGTACTTGTCGCTACCGCCGCAGTTTGTGACTATCGCCCCGCCGAACCGATCTCCGGCAAACGGAAGAAGTCTACCGATCCCTGGGAACTACGCCTGATCGCCAATCCCGATGTTTTGGCCGCAAGAGGTGCCGAGAAGGAAGATGAACGGGGACCACGAGTTCTGGTCGGATTTGCCCTCGAGACGGAGCGCGGTGAGGAAGAAGCACGGCGAAAGGCCGTGAACAAATGTCTAGATCTGGTACTTTGCAACACGCCGGACAACCTGGGCGTGGCCATGGGGGACTACGTGTGGCTGGAGCCGGGGGAATCTGCGATCCCGATGCCAGATATCACCAAGCGAGATCTGGCCATCAAGATCGTCGAGTTCATTGGCACGAAGGTCGCTTCTCGCCGCTGCGGCCGTGCCTTCGACGGGGAGTGATGAGCTCAAAGCGTACCCGGCGTCAACGTATCGATGGCGCCAACTCGAAATCTGTCGGTCTGGCCAGAGAGGCCGGAGCGCTGGCGTTGCTGGCGTTGACCGCATTCTTTTTCATCGCTCTCTACAGTGAGTACCTCGTTGCCGATGGCCGCAGCGTCCAAAATGCATGCGGAGAATTCGGCAGTTTTGTCGCTCGATTACACTTCGATGTTTTCGGCCCTGTAGCCAGTTTCCTGCTGGCGCTGGTCTATTCGGTTTGGGCCGGATTACTGCTGTTCCATGTCCGCTTCCAGTCCTGGGGGCCGCGAATCCTGGGTCTGGCACTGGTCGTCTGTGCGGTTTGTTTCCTCGAGTACCGCTTTACCGAGACCGGCCTTGTGAGTGGTTCGAACTACAAGGGTGGTGTTATCGGGATGTATTTCGGGGCGCTGGCTTTTGATGCCTTCGGCGTTACCGGCACGACCATCTTCTCTTTCCTTGCCCTGGCACTGGGCTTGATGTTTGCGACCGGGATGCCGGTCGCCCAGTTATTGAGATCTGCCCTGGCCATCGCCGGAAATGTCATCGCCGGGATGGGGCAAAAGACCCCGGGAATGGCTCGCAAGGTCGCAGGCTCCATCGGAACCGCATCTCAGGCAGCAGGTTCCAAAATCAAGAAGGTGACCGGCTCCGGAACCTCCGAGGTGACCGATGAAGAGAAGTCTCTTCTGCTCGGCGACGACGATGAAGAGGAAGAGTACGAGGACGGCGAGGAACTGGAAGAGTACGACGAAGACGAAGAATACGAGGACGAAGAAGAGGAAGAAGAGGACGAGGAAGACGAAGAAGACGAAGAAGACGAAGAGGATGAAGAAGAGGAAGTTCCCGAGCGCACCATCCGACTCGGGCCGGAGCAAGAAGATATCGTCATCTCCTTCGAAGAGGAGCAACTCACCTTCGATGGAGTCTACTCACCACCTTCCATCGCGCTTCTCGACGAACCAGATATCGTCGATCACGAAGAGGGCAAGGAAGAACTCAATCTCGTCGCCACGTGCATCGAAGAAAAATTGAAGTCCTTCAAGATCGATGCCCATGTGACCAACGTTCAGCGGGGCCCGGTGATCACCCAGTACGAGTTGAGCCTCGATGCCGGCATCAAGGTGCACAAGATCGTCAGCCTCTCCGATGACCTTGCGATGGCACTCTCTGCTCAGAGTGTACGGGTCGTGGCACCGATTCCGGGCAAGCCTACGGTCGGGATCGAGGTTCCAAATAAACAACGCGAGGTTGTGGTCCTGAGAGAGATTCTCCAGAGTCGTGTTTT
>JBBWWE010000004.1:0-3715 GCA_050256595.1 Planctomycetota bacterium | reverse complement strand
CGATGATGGTCAGCAGCTCGGCGATCTCGCCGTCGATCTTGCCCAGAATCTCCGGGGGAAGCAGATCTCCCCCCATCTCCTGGCGCATTCGTCTCATTTGCCTGAGTCCTATGGGACTCTTGCCGTCACGCAAGTAGCCGCGCGCATCCGTGATGGTGATCTGGATGCGGTTGGTCATGTTGGTGATCTCTTCAGCGCTGAAGGTGGGCACCACTGGTGTGTCCGCCGCGCCGCTCCCCTCTGTTCCTCCTGCTGAAGATCCTGCTGAGCCATTCTTGTTGGAGGTGAGGATCGGTGGCGGTGGTTCTTCTTTCTGGAACTGGAAGATGATGTAGAAGACGATGACGATGGCCAGAAGTCCGCTGCCGAGAAAGATCCCGGACTGGACTGGCTTGCGCTGGAAATCGATTCCCAGTCCGCCACTTCGTCGAGTTCTTCTGGCAACCCTCGCCGCAACGGCTCCACCCTTGTGGGCAGCCTTTGAGGAGGCAGCCCCGGGATTTACAATCGTCGATGCTCCCGAGATGCGCTGATCGATGGTGTTTTCGATGCGGGTCGCCAGGGTGGCATCGATGGCACCCTGGGCTGCAGCCCAGTCGCCAAAACGAACCCCTTCACCCGTGGAACGGTAGTGCTTGATGAAGAGGATCGCTTCCTCGCGAGTCCAGGCGCCATTCTGGATCGCAAACTTGCAGAACAGTTCATCTCTGGAGGTAGCCATGCTGCAATGCTGGATCAGATCCTCACGTCGGTCAAGGTGGGGCACCTTTACATCCAGTGCTCCAGCACCGATCCTCAAATCGCGGGAGGAACGCCTTGTCAGAGCCTGATACCACCATCTACGGCGTCGTCGTTGGAACTGCCGGGCACATCGATCATGGCAAGTCCTCGCTGGTGCGCCGACTGACCGGAATCGACCCCGATCGATTGCCCGAGGAGAAAGATCGCGGTCTTACCATCGACCTCGGTTTCGCTCCGATGACCCTCGGTGATGGTGAACTGGTCGGCATCATCGATGTTCCAGGCCACGAGAAGTTCATCCGCAACATGGTGGCGGGCGCCTCGGGTATCGACATCGTCATACTGGTGGTTGCCGCAGATGATTCGGTGATGCCGCAGACACGTGAACATCTCGACATCATGACGATCCTCGGCGTACAGAAGGGGATCATCGCCATCAACAAGATCGATCTGGTCGATCCGGATATGGTTGATCTGGTCGAGGAAGATATCCGCGATACGGTTCAGGGCACCTTTCTCGCCGATGCTCCGATTTTGCGAGTCAGCGCCGAGACGGAGGAAGGGATCGATGCTCTGCGTGATCAGGTCCAGACGATGGTGCGAGAATTGCCGTCGAAGGATGAAACGGGAGTGTTCCGGCTGCCCATCCAGCGAGTCTTCTCGTCGAAAGGGCACGGCACCGTTGTCACCGGAGTGCCTGTGAGTGGCGGCGTCGAGATCAACGATCGTCTGGAGATTCTTCCCGGCGAGGCGATCGGTCGGGTCAGAGGCCTGCAGGCGTACATGGTCTCGGTCGAACGGGCTCGAGCAGGACATTCCACCGCCATCAATCTGGCCGATATCGACTACCGCGAGATCGAGCGGGGAATGGTCGCGGCTACTCCTGGTTATTTCCGTGCCACCGAGATGATCGAGGTGAGTCTGCGTGCGCTCGATAGAATTTCTACACCGCTACTGCACCGCATGCCGGTGCGATTCCTGCAGGGCACGATGGAAGCGGTCGGCCGGCTCTATCTGCTCGATTGCCCCGCTCTGGCAGCGGGAGGGGAGGCACTGGCGCAGATCCGTCTCGAACAGCCAGTGGTGGTGGCGCCCGGAGATCGATTCGTTCTGCGACAAACATCCCCGATGGTGACTCTCGGCGGCGGTGAGGTGCTCGACCAATCGCGCTGGCGGCTCAAAGCGGGCAAGGATTTCGTCGTCGCCTCGGTACGTCGCAAGATGGATGCTCTCGGCAGCCCCGGAGCCTTTCTCCTCAGCATCATGCAAGATGAGGAACTGGAGATTCACGAGGTTGCTGACCTGGCGCGCAGGGCAGCGATGACTCGCGAAGAGATCGAGACGCATCTGCAATCGCTTCAAAATAGCGATGAGATTCGCACCATCTCGGATGGGAAATGGGTTGCCAGAAGTGGCCTCAAGAGAGGTGGCGATCGCATCATCGATGCTCTGGAGCGGGCCTATCGAGAAGATCCCTATCGAATCTCTGTCAAGTTGCTGGAGATTCGTGATCGCACGCGTCTTTCTGACCGATTCCTGGAATCGGTGGTCGAGCAGCTGGAGAGAGATCAGAAGATCGAACGAATCCGCGGCGGGCGCGTGATGCTGCCCGGCTGGGAACCGGATCTTCCCGAGGCAGAAAAAAAAGTCCTACAGGGGTTACGCGATCATCTGGCCGAGCATCTGTTCGAACCGGCACGCCATGAAGATCTCGCCGGATCGCTCGCGACAGATGTTGCGGTACTCGACAAGATGCGGGCGTTATTGATCGATCAGGGGCAGGTGATTCGCATCGCCACCGATGTGGCTCTGCTGGCCGAGGCGATCCCGCAGGCGCTGCAGAAACTCGCGGCCTTGTTTGAAAAAGAGGGCGCCTTCACCGGCTCCCAGGCCAAGGATGTACTGGGGACAACGCGCAAGTTTGCCATTCCGCTACTGGAGCATCTCGACAAGACCGGCTGGACGCGCCGCAACGGTGATCGCCGTGAGATCCGGCCGGAGAAACTGGAAGAGTTGTCCTGATCTGGAGCCCAGGTGGGGTGCATCTCTACTCGGGGTGGTCGGTGCTCTTCTTCGAGTCAACCAGCACCATGATCACGGCCAGCACCAGACCCACTGCGGGCCCGATCCACAGTCCGTAGATGAACCCGACGAACCCGGCCTCCTTGGCTACCTGCGAACTCGGATCCGCATACGAGTACTCGACGACGAGCATTCCGATCATGGGACCGGCGAGGAGCCCGACCAGAACCATCGTGTGCACGATCAGTAGCAAGCGCTTCATCCTTGACTCCCACTCTGCGGGTCAATTCTCGGAGATGATGTCGGCATTGATGCCGTCTCCACCCTCGGAGCCATCGGCGCCGAGGCACAGGACGGTAATACGAGTGGCGCTACTTCGTAATTGGTACTGATTGCCCCATGGATCGACACCGGGGATCAGGAAGCGCCCTTCGTCGGTCAAATCTTTCAGCGTCTTGGGCCAGTGTCCCTCGTCGAGGAAAAAGAGTCGTGCCGCAGCGCCGATGCCGGCCATGTCGGAGGTGATTCGCTGTCGTGGATCGATGCGTGAACTCTGAGACCGCTGCGGGCCGCCCACCTGAGCAATCCTGATTTCATCATCCAGGATACGCATCGAAGCGCCGTATCCACCGCCCCCATTTTCGACCAGAAACTCCACCGAGTTGGAGCCACGTTGAAGAGAAGCTCGCACCAGGTGACGCATCGGATCGACTCCTTGCTGGGCGAAGTCCTCGACCAGGATCTGGTTTCCCACCTTGACGATGCAACCGTCATCGGAACCGACTGCGATGGTCACTTCACGATCATCAGGGCTGTACAGGACGCATTGGAGAACGATGACACAGTTTTCGTTGAGGCCATGGTTGCAGCCATACTTCTTCAGATCGACGATGCCGGATTCTGCCGCCAGTACCTCACGCAGGATCGGCCGATCGGTCGCTGGCATCGCCAG
>JBBWWE010000003.1:0-1514 GCA_050256595.1 Planctomycetota bacterium | reverse complement strand
CGACAGTTTCTGTGGCCAGCGGCCAGACTGGAACTGAGACTCACGGAAGGGGGCATAGTCTGGCGTGGTACCCACCAGTGGATGGTCCCTGACCGAACCCAACATATGGACTGGAACCGGAACGGCGTAGCCAGATTCAGCGACCACCCGCGCTTCCTTCATCTCGATGGTCCGCTCCACTTCGCCACGGAAATAGAGCGCGTGGATCAGCAGGTCTGCTCGACTTCCAGGAGCACCGATCACCAGCGGCGTCGATACCGCCCTCGCTTCCAGTCGCTCCCGGTAGAGATCGAGCAACCCCTCGACGGCGGTGGGAAGAACCCCGATCAGGGCAATACACAGCACCAGCACCACGGAACGGATCCGGTGATGGGAGAGTGATCTCAGGGCGAGCCTCAACATCGGGCTGATCATTCCGGATCCTCCCCGATATTCTCGATTCGATCGAAACCACTTAACATCGTGGTGTTGTGAGTTACCACGATGACGGTAGCTCCGGTGATTTCTGCCTCTTCGAAGATCAGATCGAGAACTACCCTGCCGGAAGTGGCATCGAGACTGCCGGTCGGCTCATCCGCCAGCAGCAGGGTCGGGGATGTCATCAAGGCACGACAAACCGCAGCCCTTTGTCGTTCGCCCTGAGAAAGGGCTCTCGGTTTTCGCTGCAAGAGATCGGAGATCCCGCAACGTGTTGCTCGCCCGACGAACTTTTCCTGTTCTTCTGTCGAAGGCTCGCGTCCGGCCAGCCATAGCGGTAAGAAAGCATTCTCTCTCACATCGAGATGCTCGAGCAATTCGAATTCTTGAAAGACCAGACCGATTTGCTCACGGCGAAACTTACGGCGAGCAGATTCTCCCAGCTGATCGACACGGATATCCCCGACGGCCACTTCCCCCGAGGTGGGAACCAGGATCCCGGCAATACACGAAAGAAGCGTTGTCTTTCCACACCCGGAGGGGCCGGTGATGGCGATCTTCTCACCGGAATGGACGTCGAGGCTCGCTACCCGGATCGGCACCTCCTGTCCGGCGTGGCGGTGAACCAGGTCACGAACCTTGACCGATGCTCCACTGGTCATTTCACTGACTCCTGACCATCATCGAGACGTCTCTGATCAATTACCTCGACTCCATCAATACGCCAACCCACCCCCTCTAACCAGCTCACATCATAGAGTGCTCGTGACAGGTTCTTTCGCCAGTGTCCATGTCCCCAGTGACTGACCGTCCCGATCACCTCCCAGGTAGACAGCACCTGGAAAGCAGGCTTCTGGGCCAGGGTAGGGAGCTGAACCTCGCTATCGATGGTTCTTACCGAACGAATCTCGCAGATGGCGGCTTCCTCCAGCTTCATCATCAGACTCTCATGGATCTCGTCGTAGGTCTTGACCAGGAGGTCACCGGAAACACTTCGCGAGAGCAAATCATAGATCTGCCCCTCGTCATCGTAGTCAAAAGCACGGTAGATATTCCTGTGGAGGGTCTCGAACAGCGCAGCGGCATCGGCTTCCGAT
>JBBWWE010000002.1:0-1913 GCA_050256595.1 Planctomycetota bacterium | reverse complement strand
TTCGAGGATCATCGATTCCAGCTCATCGATAATGCGCGCTGCGATATCGACTCCGGTCACCGCCTCGATGCCGGCAAGCCCCGGCGAACCGTTCACCTCCAGCACCAGTGACCCATCGGCACCGTGCAGGATATCGACGCCACAACAGCGCAATCCCAGCACCTGTGCGGCTCGTAAAGCGAGTTCTTCTACATAGGTGGTGGCTTCGATCCTGCTGGCGACCCCACCGCGATGCAGGTTGGAACGGAAATCGCCCGGCGGTGCCGTGCGTTGCATCGATGCCACCACCTCGCCATCGATCACCACCACCCGGATGTCCTGGCCAGCGCATTCGATGTAACGCTGCAGGATGAACTCACGCGACTGAAACAACACGCTCTCCATCATCGAGATGGCACCGGCGCGACTTTCGGCGAGTACCGCCCCACGCCCCTGGGAACCGTACAGTGGCTTCAACACCACCGGCGCTCCCCCGAGGCGATCGACCGCAGCGCCGAGTTGATCGAGATCGCGCACCAGTTCCGTCTCGACCACCGGCACCCCGGCAAGGGACAGTCGCTGCAAAGATTCCATCTTGTCGCGCGCGATCAGCAGCGGATCGACACGATCGAGCAGCGTCACCGCGTCGTGTTCGAGAGCGCGTCCAGCCGCCACCGCCAGACCGGGCAGCACCGAACCGAGCCGGATGATGGCTCCATGGAGTTTCGGTACCGCTTCGCCATCGATGATGAGTCTGGGAGAGGTGGTGCGGATCGCCAGGCGCAGTAACTCCAGCATCACACACTCGTGCCCGCGACCAGTCACTTCCGAAGCCAACTTCTGGCTCGAATCAAGATTTGAATCGGTGGTGACAATTCCGATGCGCATCGGCGAAGGCCTCCTGGTTCCGCTGGATATCGGATCCTGAGCGGCACACCGAAGCAAGGGATCGAAACCAGTTTCTGCAAAGGAGGCGAGAGCGACTAGGGAAGAGCGCCCTCGAGGATCGAATCGTATTCGCTGACGCTCTCGCGCCTTTGGCCCGTCTCGGCGTTGTAGATGTAGAACTCCTTCACCAGGCAGCCATAGACGTGCAGGGTGATGGCCATATCTTCACGGGAGCAGTTGTCCATGCGGTGCAGATCGACCGCCGGCGGATAGACGGTTCCGACCGATCCAGCGGTTCCGATGAAGGTCTCGACCGGGACCAGGCAGTGATGGCCATCGACCTCGTCGGGAGCGTAGTTGGTGAAGCGCATCCGGCCGCGCAATACCCCGAGCACGCCCCACGATGGATGATCGTGGATGGGGGTTCCCTGACTGGGCTTCCACACCAATGCCATCACCGAGAAGCGATCCTCGGCATCGGCATGGAGGAGATGGCGGGCGTAATGATCGGTGCCCTGCTCGAACTGATCGAGGAACTCATCGGAGACTCCAGCGGCAAAGCGCTCGGTGATGGCCACTAGCCCCGAGAGTTGCTGACGTTCGCGGCTCTCGGCTTCGAGATGCTGCTCGACTTCGCAGATGAAATCTTGAAGATTCGAGATCGGATTCATCCAGGCCTCCCCTGAGTGCAACGCCATAATCGCAGTCGATTCCGGTGCTAGAACAGACCGGATCCCCGATTCCAGGGCCAATTCCGCCCCGCAATTCCAACGATCCTGATGGTACTGTTTCCAGCAGGGTGCGGCAACGTACCCCCAAGAATCGATTCCGAAGATCTCCTGGAAGGGTCAATTTCGGGCGGTTCCTGCCCCAAGGTGGCCGCTTGGCCTTATCCTGTATGGCAGTCGAAATTAGCCGGCCAGAAACGAGGGTGTTGTGTCCTTCCAAGTCGAGATTCCGGTCCGCTTCGCCGATGTGGATGCGGCCGGAATCGTCTACTACCCACGGCTGCTGCACATCTGTCACCAGGCGTTCGAGGAGTTGTA
>JBBWWE010000001.1:0-1768 GCA_050256595.1 Planctomycetota bacterium | reverse complement strand
CCTTGCAGGCAGCTGGTGTAGTCGGTCACCACGACCTCGGTGAGAATACTCTCGATATGTTCATCTTCGATATCTCTCCGGCAGACAATGAAACGTTGTTCGGAATCATCTACGGCCTCCCGCTCGATACCGGTGACTATCAGGGCGACATGGGAATCACACTCATGAACGCCAATAACGATTCCGGTGGTAGTCTGCTGACGGTTGGAGGTGGTGGACACCTCAGCGGTGACGACGGTATGAAGTTTTACGGGGAGATCTACTGGCAGTTTGGCGACTACGGTCGACATGAAGTAACAGGTAGCACCATCACCCAGGATGGTGCATACGGCCTTGTTGCAGGCATTCACTACGATCTACCCGAGGCCGATGAAGACGAAGCTCCGTGGGTCGACATCTCGATCTGGGATCTATCAGGAGATGACGATGCCTCCGATGGGAAGAACTCGAACTTCGTTTCTTACGAGTTCAACAACGACACCATCGTCCTCGAGGATGCTTACTACGGTCTCGACATCGATACCAACTACCGGGCCATCAAGGTCAAGGGAGGAATGAACCTCTCCTCGGATTGGTCAGTGCAGGCAATGTATGCCTATGCGACTCTCAATAAAAATGGAGGTGGTGCTGTTTCCAACGGAAATAGCAGCGACAAGATCGGCGATGAGTTCGATTTCCGGGCGGTCCACAGGGCTACCGATTACCTGACCTTCTACTTCAATGCGGGAACTCTCCAGAACGCCAAGGCGCTCGGCGTCGGTTCTGGAATCGAAGTGATTTCGGTGATCTCGGAGATTCGCTTCTAGGAGCATGCTTTGTGCTAGAAAAGGGCCCCCGGCGAGGACTCGCCGGGGGCCCTTCTTTTCATCTGCAGGACTTTTCGTCGTTTGCGAGCGTCTTGATCGCCCTTCGGGTGTCGATCCCGCAAGAGGCTCGGGCTACGATTCAAGGCAGGATGTCAGGGAGGCAGATGGCCGATCCGAGAGAGAATCCGGACCACTCATCGCGGTGGGAGATGCGCGTCGGGATCGGCACCGACCGCCATCGGTTGGAACAAGGCCGACCACTGATCCTCTGTGGTATCGAGATTCCATCTCCTCATGGTCCGGTGGCTCACTCCGATGGTGATGTGATTCTTCATGCCGTCAGCGATGCTCTTCTCGGTGCCTGCGCTTGCGAGGATATCGGTAGTCTATTTCCCGATACCGATCCCCGGTGGAAGGATGTTGAATCGAGTCGCATCCTGTCCGAGGTTCTGGTTACCGTTTCCGAACGAGGCTGGAAGCCGAGCAACGTCGACGTGGTCGTTCACCTCGAGCGCCCCAGGTTGATGGAGTATCGCGATCAGATTCGCCAGCAACTCGCAGTGTGGCTCGGGATTTCCATCGATTCGGTGGGGCTGAAAGCAAAGACGGGCGAGGGCATCGGGCCGGTTGGAGAGTCACTGGTGATCGACTCGATGGCGGTGGTGCAACTGGTGAGCAAGGAGGCGAGATGACCCTACGTCTCTGGAACTCGCTCGATAACAAACTGGTCGATCTGGATCCGGTGACTCCGGGCGAGGTCCGCATGTACAACTGTGGACCGACCGTCTACAGCGATCCCCACATCGGTAACTTCCGCTCCTTTTTGATGGGAGACCTGCTGCGCCGAGTGATCGATCAGAGGGGTTTCAAGACCACGCAAGTGATGAACATCACGGATGTGGGACACCTCACCACCGACGACGTGGCGGATGCTAGCGGTGAGGACAAACTCGAGAAGGAGG